>NZ_JALXVO010000030.1:0-52051 GCF_025151705.1 Paenibacillus sp. p3-SID1389
AATCGCTCCATGTCATCTGTCCCGAAATGCTGATAGGCCCGATAACATAAAACTAAAACTAGTGCCGTCACGGCAAAGTTAATGACGATGGCCGTCAAGATCAAAGCTTGAGGCATCGCATCTGTAAAACCGGCTTCCTTCTCGCCCAACAGGGGGGCGCTCCCCCGCTTCAGTCCGCCGGAGGTGATCAGCAATAAATTCACGGCATGACTCACAATAGACGCTCCCAGCACGATGCGAAGCAATTGCTTGGATAAGATCAAATAGGTGCCGATCGATACGAATATCCCGACGAGTATGACGATGAGTGTCTCCATATTTATCGATCCTCACTTATGCTTAGAATGATATTTACCGCCGTACCTATGACCGCCAGGGCAACCCCCGTATCAAAAATAAGAGCGGAGGCAAGCTCAGTATCCCCGAATACCGGTAACTCGACGTGGCCAAAGGTTTGGGTCAGAAATGGCTCTCCGAACACAACCCCGGCCATTCCGGTGACCACCGCGATCAGCACCCCAATCGCCGCGAGCTTCTTAAAATCCATGCGAATGTTCTCTCTCACCTTCTCGATCCCGTAGGACAGGTACAATAGAACAATTGCGGATGCCGTGCTCAGCCCGCCGATAAATCCGCCCCCCGGATGATGGTGGCCGTTCATGAACAGGTATATCGAAAAGGTCAAAATAATCACGGCGGCCACGCGGGTGACGCTTTTTAAGATCACATCATTCGTTTTCATTTGGTTCCCTCCTTTTGGAACGCTGATGAACCAAGAGATAGACGCCCAGCCCGGCAATCGTCAGCACGGATATTTCCAGCATGGTGTCAAAGCCGCGGAAATCCACAAGGATGGCGTTGACGATGTTTTTTGCCCCGGCCAGTTCATAGGCATTTTCAAAAAAAGAGGTAATTGGCGCGAACAGCTTATGTCCGTTCGCAGCTAAAGCCAGGAGACTTACCGTTAATCCCATCGCGATGGAAATGATGAGATTGGTCAGCTTAAACGATAGGCGTTCGATGCTCTTCTTCAGCTTCGGTAAATGGTAGAAGCACAGCAAGAACAGGACCGTTGTCACCGTCTCCACCACCATTTGCGTTAATGCCAAATCAGGAGCCCTGAAGATGACGAAGAACATCGAAATCATATAACCTATCGCCCCCAAAGCCACAATGGCGACGATACGATTCGGAGCGAACAAGACGACAAAGGCAGCGATGATCATCGCAACCACCAGTCCAGCTTCGAAGATCCCGATAGGAGCGTCCTTCGAGAAATCGAGTTGCAGGCCATGGAACCCTAACAGTGAAGCCATCAGCACAATCACAAAGAATGAAAAAGTGTAGATGAGGTAATGTCTCAGCGAACCTGTCATATATCGATTAGTCAGCGATCGCGAGAGCTTCTCGGTTCCATCCAGCCCTTGATTAAACCAGTGATTTAGCGTTAGCCTCTGCGGAAAGCTCCGAATCGCCGGAACCCAACGCTTCGCTGTCCGAAAGAGCAATAACCCAAAGAGGATGACGCCCACGGTCATCAGCAATTCGAGGTTCGGGCCATGCCACGCGCTGATTTTGAGATCATAGGCAGTCACGGACATCATCGGCAAAACCGCGTTCAAAGCGGGAGTTAGAATATATTTCCCAAGTACATTCGGGAAGAAGAAAATGAGAATCACGAGCACACCCAAAACGATAGGGGAGATCAACATCCCCAGAGGGGCTTCATGCACTTCTTTCATCAATCTTTCCGGGCGGAAGCTGCCTCCGAAGGTTTTGAAGATAAAGAGCATGCAATACACAAAGGTGAATATGCTCGCTACCCAAGCCAGGAGCGGGAAGATGAAGCCGATGTTGCTGAGCCCGAAGATTCCCGCTTGGGTAACTTCATTGACCGCAGCAAAAAACATCTCTTTACTCAAAAAGCCGTTAAACGGCGGCAACCCGGCCATCGATAAACCGCCGACCAAGGCGACCGTAAACGTCACCGGCATCACCTGCAGTAAACCGCCCAAATAGCGAATATCCCGCCGACCTGTCTCATGGTCAATAATTCCCACGACCATAAACAAGCTGCCTTTAAACGTGGAGTGGTTAAATAGATGAAACAGGGCGGCGAAGGTCGCTACCGTAAAGACTGTGCCGCTCTCACCTGGCCCAAAATAAACCGCCAGCGAGCCGATGCCAAGCAAACACATGATCAATCCTAATTGGCTGATCGTAGAATAAGCTAAGAGCGCTTTTAGATCTGTCTGTCTGAGCGCACTCAAGGAACCGTAAAGCAATGTAATCAGCCCCACACCGGCGACCAGCCAGAACCAAACCGAACTGCCGCCGAAGATCGGCGTCATTCGCGCCACCAAGTAAATGCCAGCTTTCACCATCGTTGCGGAATGGAGGTAGCTGCTGACCGGGGTTGGTGCTTCCATCGCATCCGGCAGCCAAATGCTAAAGGGGAACTGTGCCGATTTCGTAAATGCACCCAATAACACGCATAGCATCGCCGGGATAAACAACACGTGATTTTGAATAATGCCCACATTCGTAATCAATTCTCGAATGCTATAGGTATCCGCCATAATGATCAACATAATAAATCCAGCTAACATGGCCAATCCGCCAAACACAGTAATCAGCATTGCCTTTAACGCGCCTTGCCGGGAGCTTCGCCGCTCAAACCAATAAGAGATCAATAAAAACGAAGACACGCTGGTTAACTCCCAGAAGCCGTAGAAGACCAGGAGATGATCAGAAAATACGACGCCTAGCATCGCACCCATGAACATGAGCAAATAGATATAGAAGTTATGGAGAGCCTCCCGCTCCTTGGACATGTAGAAGACGGAATAAAGGATCACCAGGGACCCCACACCCGAAATCAGAAGCCCGAATAAGAGACCCAGTCCATCCACATAAGAGGTCAACTGGATATCTAGCGTCGGAATCCACGGCAGCGTATAGACATAGGTTTTCCCGCCCGCAACATCGGGTATATATTGTAATAAATAGACGAAGATGGATAGGGGTATAATTAGCACAAACCATCCTGTATGGACTTGACGATTCAAGTACTTATACAGAAATGGTACGAGTATAGCACTTAACAACGGAAGAAAAATGAAGGTATAGAATGTAACCAAGCGCAATCCTCCTTACTTGAGAATCATTCTGTCGATAACACGATTTGACTGGAGATAAAACATCAATTATAGTCGTACGTAGTTTATTTAAGTGCTCTATTATTATCCTTTGAGGTGAATAATGTAAAATGGATAATCCATGCAATGAAAGTGTTCTGGTTTGCGTTTATTATGGTCCGAACGGGGAACGACTAATCAAACGCGGTTGCAAAATCGCTAACTTGATGAAGGCCCCGCTGTATATACTGACTGTGGATCCCAAACCTTTCGACGAATTGGATGCAGATAAAGTATTTCATATCGAACAGTGGAAAGAGTATGCCAATTCCCACCCGACAGCACAATTTATTATGAAGGACAATGAAAGCCGCCCTGTTTATAAGGTCATTGCTGAAGTCGCTAGGGAGAAGAACATTACTCAAATCATCCTTGGACAGACGGCCCAGAGCCGTTGGGAGCAAATGACGAAAGGGTCCATTATCAATGCCTTGATCCGGGAGATCCCCTTTGTGGACCTGCATCTTATTTCAGTTGCCCGTTATATTCCTGACGAGGAAGGGATTTACGAAAAGGGAGTTCGTGCTTACTTGATCAAGGACGGTGATCATTATACCTTAAGCTTTAACCACCTCAAGGATGCCGAATATGAAGGGATCTTCTTCAAAGAAGCCAATACGGATTTCGATAATGGCATTTTCCGCTTTATGAAGGACGCTGAAACGCTTCAGGTCCTGGTTAAGGACGGAATCGTCACCGAACTCAGAAATGTGGACATTCAAACCGCGATGAATCGGGTCGCCGTAGAAGAACAGTAGGAAAAAGGGAATATTAACGAATGAGGGATAACAGACTCTCCGCATGCTTTATGTGGAGAGTTTTTTTGTGATTTGTCATGGCCAAACGGGAATGTTACAAATTAACGTCCACTTTGATCGGCAACCTTTCATTTTTATCAATCCCTAAATACTTTAGGGTTTCAGCGGTAGAGTGATGATGCAAGATCGATTTAATGATCGAGATGGCAACCCCTTTATAGTAGGCATGGTAACCGAAGGTCTTGCGCAACGTATGCGTTCCGATCTTCTCCGAAATACCAACCTCTCTGGCCGAACGATTAATAATGCGATAGGCCTGCTGGCGGGTAATCGGCCGGCAATCCTTCTTGGACTTGAACAAGTAGTCCCCTGGTTGCCAATCGATCATGCTCAAATACTCCTTCAAGATTTCCCCGATATTGCAGTTGAGATAATGCGCCTGGTCCTCCCCTGTTCGTTCATTCTTCACGTATAGGAACTGCTTCGGTTTCTCGCCGTCCCACACATCCTCGACAGTAAGACTTAGTAAATCAATTAAACTAATGCCGGTATTAATCCCCAGCACGAAAAGTAATAAGTCTCGAACCGAATGTTTACGCAACTCCTCCTTCATCGCCTGAATGGTTTCAAGGTCTCGAATCGGATTAACAAACTCCACAGAGAATCCCTCCGCATAATGTTACATAAATTCATTCTAACATATATTAAGTAACATCGCAATGAATAGCTGACATCGTTTCACAAGAAAAGACGTCTCCGTTATCAGCAGTATCTGCTAAACGAAGACGTCTATTCCAAATAAGAATCCATTCCATCCGGCGAAACCCGGAGCCCTATCCATTTTCTCTTCATCGTTTTGTCGCTATTAATAATATGTTTAATTTATTCAGTACCTACTCAACCTCTTAAGCAAGCCACACTTTCTCAGTCGTAGGATGCTCGTGTAGATCATCCTCAAATTGCGGCAGAACCGGCGCATGGAATTGGTGTGGTGCTGCGGCTGGAGCAGGCTCTGATGTCGGCTGCAAATAGGCTTCGTCCACATACATGATTCTGCGCTGAACCTGCATGAGCCCATTCACGATGCGAAGCGCAACCCAGAACAGGAAGAGCCCCACGCCCACGTAAAACAGGTATTGTTGATTATAGGTCCAGTTGATATGGAAGTAGGTAAACAGGTTATTTTCTAAAATATCCAGCTTATATTCATTCATCAGAACGATATGCACCACAGGAAGCGCTATAAAGCCAATGCCCAGGGCAAGAGCGACGATCATTACCGCAAAGAATACGATGCCGGTGACAAAGCGAAGCAAGACCAGCATCAAGTTGCGGATGAACAGTCCCCCGTCAAACCCTTTGACCATGCGCATGAACCAATTGGACCCGACTTCTGCCGATGGATGGTTTAGAGCCGCTGCAGGCGGAACTGGCAACCCTAAAATATGCCGAATCAAACCTTGCTCAAAGCTTACAATTCCGTTCAACAGCTTGGCCATTCCAAAAAACATCGGGATTCCGACAAATACCGGAGTCAACGCTATGGAGAGGGTAAGCCCGGTGATCGCCACCGTAAAATAGATGATCCCTAACGGGAGGGCTAACAGCAAATAAAGAATCGTTGCATAGGTTTTGGGATTAAACAGCGCCCAATTCACCTTCCCCGCTTTCGCCACATTCGTCGCTTCAACTGCTTTCACGTTCAAACACTCCTTTGACTGCTTCAGTCACGCACAAAATTTATAAGTTCATTATAACTACCCTACTGGCGTGACATAACCGTCTTAGGTGGTGTTTGAAACTAGACTTTAGGCTAGGACGAGCCCAGTGATTACTCTGGTTTCGGCGGCTCCGCCACCAAGCTGGCCAGCTTCTCCAGAAAATCGGCAACGATCTCCAAGGACACCGTATCGTAACTCTTGAACAGCTCCATCCCTCGTTTCTCTTGCGCTTGGTGAAATACCCGATGCATTTCGGCCAATTCGGTACCAAGCGGAGTGCAAAAAAGAACCATCGGCCAGGATTTCCTGACCGATGGCTTGCCATCTGGTGAGCTTATACCGTCCAGCCGCTTTCCCGAACTTCCCCCTCATAATAGGTATCGTCAAGGTGTAAACCAAACCCTGGGGTCGAGGGAAGGGCTACGACGCCGTCGTGAATCGAGTAACCCGACGTATCGATGCCGGGGATATGGGTCTCATCCCACTCGACAGACATAAACCCTGGAATCGCAGGGTAAGCCTGAGCGGAAGCAAAATTGCCATAGAATACGCCGTAATGGTGCGGCGCAGCGTGAACCCCGCTTCGGGCCAGCCGCTCCCCGAGCTTCATCCAATTCACAATGCCGTAATCCAGTAAGTCATACTGAATCGCGTCAATCAACCCTTGCTCGGCCCATTCCACGATGGGCTTTGCAGCGTGACCTTCGCCATCCGTAATGAGCACATTCAGCTTCTGTTCGCTCATCCATTCCTTCAGGTTGCGGTACAGACAATCGTCCTCATGAAACGCCTCTTCAATCCACGACAAATTGGACGATGCCGTCTCTTTTAGCACATGCTTGGTCAAGTTCAAGTTGTAGCCATTATTGGCGTCAATCATGAGCTTGCATTCGGGGCCGACTGCCTCCCGGATCCCGTTAACAATCGCGATGTCGCGTTTGGTTCCGTCCACTAAATCCATATGCATCGCTCCGCGTCCTACCTTAATTTTGAAAGCGCGGAAGCCTTCATTGTAACCTTGCATCGCTTCTTCTTGCAGCAGACGTACCGCATCGCTCTCGGAGCTCAAATGCAAATCGTCAAAATATAAGGACGTATCGTAACAGGGCACCTCCAACGGAGATGCAGCCTTTTTGCCTGTTAATAGTTCATAAACGGGTTGATTTCTGACCTTGCCCAACCAATCGAAGAGCGGGAATTGCAGATGTAGAAAGCGGTCTTGAATCCACTGCTCCTCGGAGAAAATCTCTCTGACCGGAGTCCCAATAAGAGAGGCTGCCTGTTCACGGGTAATCCTTGACCAGCCGAAGCCGGATATGCCCCCGATGGTGATGCGAACTAAAGGAAAGCTTACTTCTTTGCCGTGTACCCCTAGCCGTGCATTGCAGCCAGCCAACCGGCGGCGTTCCCCCTTCATATGCACTTGTTCGATGCGCTGGATTCGCCAACTTTCATCTAAATAGGTAAATAGGTTCATCCTATTCAACCCCTTTCTCTTCTTAGTAGAATCAAACTCAGAATTCAGCTGAAACCGCTCTCAATTCTTTTGCTGAACCGACTTCACCAAATGCTACGTAAATTCCACGCGAAAAGGGACTTCATCGTAACGCTTGACCCTTGGATAAACAGTCGGATCGAGTCGCTGTCCTCCCGAAGAGGGTACACTCGGCCCGTCAAGCAAAGCTCGTCATTCACGAACACTTCCACAATGGAGTGGTCGAGGAACAGGTGAACTCGGAGCTGTTTATGTTGCTGCATTTCGTAAGGGGCCACGAGCTCCCAGGAGTGGACGCCCGCCGCTTGGCTCGATCGAGAGCGATCCAATACGATCTGTCCCCCGGAAACGTCGAACTTAAGGGTGGTTTGTTCCTCCCCGTCCGGGGAACGGAAGACCTCGAATCCAAACGACGTCTCCGAACCGATTAGCTCAAACTCAGCGATAATCTCGGCAGCTTTTCCTTGGATCCCTAGCTCATGGTGGCCCGGCGACCAGACCGTCTTCGGCAGTTCGTAGGGGGTTTCTCTCAACACCTGAAGCTCCACGACCGGCTTAAAAATCAGGGTGTTCGTGTCTGGATGGAGCTCCACGGTTCTTGGGATCGACTGCACCCCCGACCATCCCTGGATTTCCTTCATCTCCCCGCGGGCGTTGTCGGGGAGCCAGCCCCACAGGATGCGACGGCCGTCCGGCGCCAACATCGATTGCGGTGCATAATACCCTTCCCAGCCGCCATGGTCTACGAAGCCCTCCTGTTCCTTCACAAATCGCAGATCGTCTCCCATGGAACCTACAAGATATTTCACCTTGTCGCTAGGCGAGTAAATCAGAACCGCTTTGTCTTGCAGGCGGAAGGCGTTTGGGCATTCCCAAAGGCTTTCCTCCCCCGTATGAAGGAGATGCCGAAACGTCCAATCCTGTAAGTTCGCCGATTCGTACAGTAACGCACAGCCTTTGCCTTGCAGGCTCCCTCCCAGTACCATCAGCCACCGGTTCCCCTCTTTCCACACATACGGGTCCCGCCAATCCCGCACCGCCAAATCCTCTCCATGCATCTCCTGGGTCAGCACCGGATTCGCGTCGGACTTCACCCACGTCCGCAGTCCATCCGGGCTGGTGGCCATCCATTGCTCCGCGCCGGTCTCGGCATTTCGTTCGCCCTCACCAATGCTGGTGTAGAACAGGGTTGGCACGCCCTGGTCATCAATCACCGCACAGCCGGAGTAGCAGTGCACTTCGCCAAGCTCGGCGGACGGCGCCAGCGCGATCGGCAGATGCTGCCAATGCACCAGATCCGTACTCACCGCGTGCCCCCAGTGAATGGTTCCCCACCGATCCCCATACGGGTTGTATTGATAGAACAAATGATATTCACCCTCGTGATAGATCAGTCCGTTCGGATCGTTCATCCAATTGGCCGGCGGGGTAAAATGGTAAATGGGCTTGCCTAGGGTCATGCTGCATTCCTCCGTTTCACAGGGCAGGGATCCTAAAGAAGTCATCGAAGACGGCGCATCCTCTGGCGAGCTTCCCCATGCCTTGTTGGGTCGCGGCCCCATCTCCAGCACAAGTCGCCCTCCGCTCATCAGATCCTGATGGCTGAGCCAAGGCCGTGAATACGGCTGCCCGTTCAAAACGGCGGATTGGATGTACTTGTTCGCTTTTGAGACATTACGCGCTTCAATGACAAACGTCCGGCCTTCCCCGACATGCAGAGTCGTCTTCTCGAAGATCGGGCTGCCGATATCATAGACAGGCCGTCCCGGGCACACCGGATAGAAGCCCATCGCACTGAAAACATACCAGGACGACAGCGAACCAATGTCATCGTCTCCGCACAGGCCTGCCGGTCCGTCGTTATACATCAGGTGTTGGATGTCGCGTACGCGCCGCTGGGTTTTCCAAGGAGCTCCCGCATAATTGTACAGGTACGGGATATGAAAGCTAGGTTCATTGCCATGGGCATACATGCCGATCAGTCCCGACATATCGGGGAATTGCCCGAGAAACCACGGCTTCTCCATCGTGTATTGCTCCGTAAACAATGCGTCGAGCTTCTGCACGAAAGCCTCTCTCCCGCCCATCAGCCGGATTAACCCCTCCACATCGTGCTGTACATGGAAGGTATAGATCCAACTGTTCACTTCGGCAAAATACCCCTCCCCGGCAAACCCGCCGGACAGCTTCGGATCAAACGGTTCAACCCATTCCCCTTCCGCTGTCTTGGGCGCCATCAGCCCGAGGTCAGGGCGGAACAGATGGCGGTAGTTGCCCGCGCGTTGAAGGAAAAACTCGGCTTCCTCGTCCCTCCCCAGCTTACGGGCCACTTGGGCGACGCACCAATCGTCATAAGCTCGCTCCAGCGTAACGGACACGGATTGCCGGCGATGCCAAGGATCCACCTCGGGCACCCATTCGTCAACGCCAACCTCAGGAACCCAGGTGATTTGATTAGGCATCTTCTCCATGACGAGGTCCCAGAGCTTTTTTCTCCACTCGTCCGGATCTGCTACCTTCGCGTCTTCCCTTACAGGGAGGGCCGGAAACCAGCCTTGTTCGTAGTACACCCGGTCCAATTCCGTTGCTGGCACCGTCCGCCAGGGAATCAAGGACATTTCCGTCGCATCCTTCAGCATTCCTTCAAAAGCCTTCTCGACATGGATATCATCCAGCCCTTTCGCACAGGCATCGGCAATCAGCGAAGCGGCATGATGGCCGATCATCACTGCATGATCTCCTCCCGGATGGGGGAATTTCGGCAGCAACCCGCCTTGTTCGTACATTCGGACCAACGAGTACACCATATCTTCAAATACGCGGGGTTCGATAATGCTTTGTAGAGGTCGGGCACAGCAATACGTATCCCAAAGCTGGTCGTGCGTGTAGAAATCCCGCCCTTCCGTCTTGTGGACCTTTCCGTCGAAGCCGCTGTAATATTGGCCATCTTCCGTAATGTTCCGCATCCGTTGCAGCGTACGGTACATCGCCGTGTAGAAAATCGTCCGCTCTTCCTCCGTCCCGCCTTCCACCTCGATCGCCGAAAGCGCACGGTTCCAAGCGTCGCGGGCTCGGGAAACGGAAGCCTCGAAGTCCCAATCCGGCAGCTCCTGCTGTCGGTTCTTCCGGGCTTGCTCCAAGCTGATGTAGGAGATCCCTACCTTGAACTCTATCGTTTCTTCCTTCTGCTGCGGCTCGTAGGTTAAATAGATTCTCGGGCTGTTTTCGATCACACCAAACGACGACGTTGCCTCTTTCATTTCTAAGCTAAAATAGCAAACATATCCTTTATTCACGCGCTCCCCTTCGATTATGCGGCCATCGTGCTTGTGAATTTGCGTCGTCTCGCCGCCGTCGATGATGACATGAACCGGCCCAGCGGAGTGGAAACGAAAATAAGCGCTGCGCTGAGCGGCCGTCATCTCGGCATCGATCTCATGATCCTCCAGGAAGACGCGATACTTATAGGGCCGGGTCTCCTCCAAATCATGATCGAAGGTGGAAGCATGCTCCTCCCGACGATCGGACAAAGGGCTGCCGGAAACCGTCACCGATGCCGGTCCGAAGGAAAATCCGAAGATTTTGTCCGCCAAATACTTGTCTCCGATGCCCGGCGTGGTGACCGGATCGATCTCCATCATCCCATGAGGAAGCTGCACGGTTGGAGACGTGGACCACGTTTTGTAGGACAACGTGCCGATATTCGTATTGACGTACGATGCCCAATCCCGATCAGTACGGGCGGTTGTGTTCTTCAAGCTGATCCCTCCCAAATTATAGTTCTGTTTTAATTATATATAATATATTTATCATGACATATAGTACAGTAGTTTTTACGTGATAGAAGATTTCTCAAAAATAAAAAAAGCGACCTTTTTAGTCTGAGTCGCTTTTGAAACTGTATATGGAGGGTCGTTGCGGCTCAACCGAACATCCCCTTGAAGAATCGATTTTCTCTTACTGTTCTACTGCCTTTCTTTCACCAATTAGCGAACTTAACCGTTCCAAGAGATCCCCGCCGCCCGTCAAAGAGATCGAACCGATTTTCTCACAAATCTTCTCGAGGAATTCCAGCTCCTTCAGACGGTACGACGTTTGATTCTCATCCATCAGCTTCGCGGTGTTAAGCAAGCTTCGGGTCGAGGCTGTCTCTTCCCGGCGGGTGATCAGATTCGCTTGCGCTTTTTTCTCCGCCAACAGGACGGTGTTTAGAATCTCTTTCATTTCTCCTGGTAAAATCACATCCTTTACCCCCGCACTCAGGAACTGAACGCCGAACTCTTCCCCCTTCTCGCGCAGCCGAGACAGGACGAATGTTGCCACATCCTCTTTCCGTTTCAAGAGATCATCTAATCTAAGCGTCCCTACATATTCTCTCAGCATGAGCTGGAGCTGGATGTAGATTTGCTCGTCAAACGACTTTATCTCCAAGCTACGTAAAGGGTTCACAATTCGATATTGGCAAACGAAGTTTAGACGCAGTGTGACCTTGTCTTCCGTCATGAGTTCTTGGCCAAGGAGATCCATTTGCTGCTGTCTCCTATCAATCGGCTTCACCATGACCGATACGGGTCCACTCCAGAAATAGTACGTTCCTGGAGTAAGCTCTCTTTGAAGAACCTGATCGTAAAACAAAACCCCCGTCTCATAGCTTTCGATTGAGCTTCCTCACATAACTTCCTTTATGAAACAGCAACCCGCGCTGGTCATCTTGAATAATCACTTGTTTAATCATTTTGTTACCTCCTTCATAGCTCAACCGCTGGTGAAGAATCCCACCGCAGGATCGGCGGAATCTCGTTTAAGATGAGCGGGCAAACGGTGTTATCAGAAGAACCTCTCTCCCATTCTTCATCAACCTCCGAAGCTTCGCTCATCGGTATCCACGGATTACAAGGCCTAACTGCAGTGCGCTTGAATTAGCCGCGAGGGATTCTGCCCATTGGTCTTAGAACTGAACTTTTTTGGCTCTCGAGTAACAGTCGAGTGTTCAACCAGAATCGCGTCTTAGGCGATTGGGGAATCGAACCCCAAATACCAATAGCGGTTCTACCAAGCCGCTCGTACAGGATACCGTAACCTAGCAGGTACGGCACTGCAGGACCCTGAGATATCCACGCCTCGTTACGAACGGTTGATTAGTACCGGTTCTATAATCACTCATTTCAAACGGTATGAACATGGCCAAAAACACTAATCCGCGGTTTGAACGGAACCCGGCAGGTAAAGCCCATAAGACACTTCCACTTAAAATCGTATATGACCACCAATATGGGAGATGGTATTTGCTATCCTACGGCCGGGAAGGAATTCGGAAATACCGCATGGAGGGAATGACGCAAATTGAAGAGGATGAGTCAGTTGATGAGGCTGATTACCTGGAGAAAGTGGCCGAGCTTACCGAGAAAATCCGTTACAGCTGGCTGATAGATACAGGCCAAACTGTAAGAGTACGTGCCCGATTTTATAACCCGGAGGGTTCAGTACCGAATTTCGTGAAAGAACGGGTCCTGCTACAAGGCCAGTGGGGACAAATCGTGTTTGAAGATGAGAATTCCTTTATTTACGAAATTACGGTAAACGGAACAACCGAAATCAAACCGTGGCTGCGAAGCTTCGGGTCCAGCTGTGAGGTCATAGAACCTGCTTCGCTTCGCCGTGAAATGATTGCCGAATGGAAGGAGATCCTGTCTTACTATGAATCTGTTTGAGAAAAACTTTAACCACCAGATCATCTCCCGGCTGGAGGACTCAGGAACGTTCACGGTGACTTCTCATGAACGGGCATGGCTGAAGACGATGCTCAATCACCCCGCGGCAACGGATGCCTTCACTGCGGCTACATTAACCAAGCTGCGATCCGTTCTAGAGCCGGATCCCGTGATGGATATTGACGATCATTTGATTGAAAAAGCCCGCGCCAAGGAAAAACAGGTCTACCACCCCCTCCTGCGGCTGCTACGCCGACTCATCATGAATCAATCGGGCTTCCGGATCACTTACGAAGTCAAGGGTGAACGCGTGTACACCGACTATTCGGGGTTCCCTTATAAACTGGAATATTCCATGGTCAAGAGAGAATGGTATCTGATCTGGTATAACATCAGGCATCAATCTGTGATGAGCACCCGGCTGAAGAAGATCCACGCTGTTACGCAAGAACCTATCGAGCCGGCAGAAGTGGAGATGATCCGGAAGAAGATCGAGGAAACACTGGATAACCGCAGGACTGAAGCCGTCATTGAAATTACCCTAACTACAACGAAGAATTGTCCCGCATCCTTTATGCTTTCTCTAGCTTTGAGAAAAAAGTAGAGTACGATGAATTGCACGACACCTACCGAATCAAGGTTAGCTTGCCTAGTGATGAGTTGGAGTATTTGCTTTCAAAGCTTCGTTTTCTAGGAAAGCCAGTTCGGGTCATCGAGGGAAATAGATATGAGTCACACCCTATCCCAATGGTTCAGCTATATATTAAACCGGGACTTTGCCGAAAGTACCCAACCTTCGTCTAAATCCAGCCTCGCTCCTTCGCCCGCTCAGTGGCCTGCTGCCGAGTCTCCACTCCGAGCTTCTGAATCGCCAGGGACAAGTAGTTTCGGACCGTTCCCTCCGTCAAAAACAACGTTTCCGCAATCTCCCGGGTTGAACGTCCCGCGTGCGATAACCGCAGCACCTCGGTCTCCCGCTCGGTCAGCGGATTGTCCTCTTTCAGAAACAGTACCTCCGCCAGGTCCTTGCTGATCACGCGTTCTCCGGCCATGACTCTCCGGATGGCATCGATCAGAAACTCGATCGGTTCATCTTTTAACAGATACCCCTCTAACTTGAGATCCATCGCTTTCTGTAAATACCCCGGACGGGCAAAGGTGGTCACGATTATCACTTTCCCCGGATTTCCGGACCGTTTAAGCCGCTCGGCAACCTCCAACCCCGTCAGCCCCGGAATTTCAATATCCAGCAAGCACACGTCAGGCTCCAGGCGCACAATCGCCTCCCATGCGGCTTCTCCGTCCTCCGCTTCGGCGACAACCTCCATATCCTCTTCAAAAGACAACAGCGATTTAAAAGCCCCGCGCAGCATTTGTTGATCCTCGGCAATGACAATTCGGATCATCCGTCTTCACCCCCTATTTCCCATGAGCGGTACAATAAACGTAATGGATATCCCTTGCTCCGGGCGCTGCTTCATTTCAACTTCACCTTGCAGCATCGCCATGCGCTCCTGGAATGACTGCACGCCGTTACCTTTTCCCGGCTCCAGCTGACCATTCCCGTTATCGCTCACTTCAAGATAAAGTCGCTGATCCCGCTCGTATCGGGTGATCATGCATTCGCTAGCCCCGCTATGCTTGATGATGTTCGTGACCGCCTCTCGGACGGATAACGCTAGCATCGTTTCCGCCACCGGGGATAGAGGGGTTAACGGCGTCTCATTTGAAACAAGCAACCGAATCCCCACCTTTTGCAAAAGATCCCCCGCCAGCTCGATCTCCTTCTCCAGCGGAACATACTTCATTCCGGTCACCAGCTCCCGCACCTGCTTTAAAGCGTGTCTGGAGGTGTTCACGATATCTCGCAGCTCCTCCTTGGCTTGATCAGGGTGTTGATCCACTAACCGGATGGTCAGCTCGCTTTTCATCTTAATCATCGTCAAGGTTTGCCCCAACGTGTCATGAAGATCCCGGGCGATCCGGTTTCGCTCCTCCTCTTGAATATATCGTTCCAGCTGAGCATTCGCGAGATTGAGCTTCTCCTTCAGCGCCTTATTTCCCTCTCGAACCTGAAGGATGGGAGGGACCGCCAGTTGAATAATCATCACCGGAAAATAAACCGTCCGAAAGACTCCCGCCGGCTCCCCTTCATGGATCCAACCAGCCAGAATGAACATCGCGGCAATGCCGACCATACCAATGCCGATGACCCGCTTGCGATCCGCCCTTCCCAAAAAATCCGCAAACACGAAGCCATACAGCAAAGCCCCCATCCCTTCATAGACGCTCAGCGCGAGAATCAACAGGAAGCCAACGCAGCTGCCCAGGAGCATCAGCCACCGACGTTGCCATAGGCAAATATAGTATGAGGCTAGGAACAGGAGAAGAAACCCTATTTTGACGAGGATCGGATAGGGAACGTCCAGCATCAGCACCCGGTAGATTAGAAATACAATGATAATAACGTCCAGCAGTAAAAACTTCTCGATTTGGTCCGCAGGATACAGCTTCCGTAACAATGGGCATCCTCACCTTATGCTTGATCCTCAAGCGGCCAGCTTGCCCGCGAGGTTCGTCATCCACCTTCTCGTCGCTTCCAACGGCCCGAATCGGAACCGCTTGGACCACAGCGAGGCAAATACGATTTGGAAACTGGAGATGGCCAGCCAGATGAGAACCGTGGTAAATGCGTCCACCTTGCCTCCCAGGCCAAGACCCCATCCATAAAAAATAAGGGAAGCGGTGATATTTTGCAAGACATAGCAGCTCAGGGACATCCGCCCCACCTGCTCCAGCCGATTCCACAGCCACAGCCCTTCGTATCGTTCAAACAGCTTCGCGATGAGTGCAAGATACCCCAGCGAGAGGATCGGTGCAAATAAGTACCGTACAGGGAAATCCAGATACCCGCCCGGGATAAAAATCAGCAAATTCAGCGGAACCCCGATCGCCAAGCCCAGCTTCAACAGCTTTCCTCGGTGCCGCCGCCCCTGCTCATCGGGGGCAAACACCCCGGACCGCATCATCCGAATGCCCAGCAAGAACAGAAACAAATTCATGGGAATTACGAACACGGCTTCCAAACGGAGCGCCACGAAATTCGCCAGGCGATCCTGTACCTGTTGAACCCAGCTGCCGCCGCCATATAACGCTGTCGTCGCACGCATATCTCCCATGGAGATATGCGCCCCGGAGAGTCCGAGATAGATCCCGAAGCCCAGGATCAGCAGCATGATTCCTCCATGCCCCCCGCCAAAGATCCACATCGCCCGCCGAATCGCCCGATCCCCGCCTTTGACGATAAAAGCGGCAATGATCGCCGTGATCCCGTAGCTCATCAGAATGTCATACTCCATCACCAGTGTAAAATGCAGCAACCCTTCCGCCATCAGGATAAACGACGTCCAAAGGTACATTCCCGGCCAGGGGTTCCCCCGCTTCAAGGCCTGGCGATACTTCATCTCCAGCCCAACGCCAAACATGATCGTCAGCAAGCCCAGCAGCTTGCCGTTGACCAAGAACAACACGAAGACTCGCACGAAGTCCTGAAGCGACGACCACCACGCCGCATGATAAAAAGTAAAGACATAATTAACGTCTCCCAAATGCGCGAAAATCCAGATATTCGTCCCCAGCGTCCCCAACACCGCGAACCCTCTCAGAATATCGAGCAAGCGTATTCTCCCGCCGTGATTCTCCATCCCTTTCCCGTCCTTTCGTTTCTCTTGGTAGCTTCATTCTACCTTTGAACACCGGGGCGGCGGAATTCACAGTTGTCAGGAGATTGGGATGACAGTGTCATGTGATCACTTTTATAGGGCTCAAGGCTGCAGATCAGCCTCGTCCAATGTACTTGATTCTCCGTTGAATCTGAATCAAGCCTTCTGATAATACAATTTCACTTTACGGTAGGCCAGATTTCATTCTTGGAATTCGGACTATAGAGATCTTGACTGATATAAGCCTCAATAGTCGGGAGTTCAGCAGGCACATACCCATTTGAAGGCAGCCATTCCGAATAAATTTGTCTGTAGGTATTTACAAATGCGGTTGGGACAGGTCCCTGGATTGTAGTTTTCCGATCCCTTTTCGGGCTTCACTCGGAGTAACACCATGCTGTCTGTGCTGATTAATTCTTGTGCCGCCAGCGTTAACCGACGCCGCCGAATATAATCACCAACCGTGATATCGGTCAGGATCAAGAACGTGAGCTTCCATATAATCAATCGCCTTCTGCAATGATTCAATCAATGCCAATTTAGCTCAATCAAGGGGCTCTCCTTGGTTCAAAAGACACCAAAAAGGCGAGCCCAGGACAACCTGAAACTCGCCTCGTACAGCTTTATGCTCTTAACTGATCTCCCGCTCACCTAATAAACTGCGATCGGACCATAAGGTCCTTCGATAATTTCAATTTTCGTTTCGAAAATGTCCGACAAAATTTCAGGCTTCATAATCTCTTGAACCGTTCCGAATGCGGCAATTTGTCCATTCTTCATCGCGCAGATGCGATCGGAATACTTGGCGGCGAAGTTGATGTCATGCATGACGGTAAGAATGGTTCGGCCAAACTCATTCGCGGCGATCTTCAGATGCTCCATCATCTGTACCGAACGGGCAATGTCCAAGTTGTTGAGCGGTTCATCTAACAGCACGTACTCGGTTTCCTGGCAGAGCACCATGGCTACATAGGCTCTTTGTCTCTGCCCGCCTGAAAGCTCATCCAAAAACCGATGCTCGAGGTCCGTCAGTTTAAGAAAATCAATATACTTCGAAATGATGACTTCATCTTCCTTGGTTAATCTTCCCTTGGAATAGGGAAATCTACCGAACCCCACGAGCTGTCTGACGGTAAGTCTAGTAACGAAATGATTCTCTTGGCGCAAGATCGTGAGGATCTTTGCTAGATCATCGGATTTCGATGTTGTCACGTTCATATTGGCGACGGTAACTTGACCCTCATCCATGTTCAGCAATCTGCCGATCATGAGAAGCGTCGTCGATTTTCCAGCACCGTTCGGGCCAATTAAGGAGGTTACCCCGGCTTTGGGAATTTCGATGTTTAAGGGCCCGATTTTGACTTCATCCCCGTACCATTTCCTAGCGTTCTGAATACTTATCATAGCGACCTCTTCCTTAAGATTACAATAAGAAACGCAAGTCCACCAAATAACTCAATAATGACACCTACGACGGTTTGTGCATGAAAGACGTGATACAACAAGAAATAAGCAGACGTTAAAATACAAAAACCGATGGCAAAAGCCATTGGAAAGACGTATCTGTGATCATACGTTGGTGCGGCTTGGTAGCTCAGCATCGCCACTAAAAAACCAAAAAAGGTCAGCGGACCAAGCAATGAAGTAGAAATAGCCATTAAGACAGCGACTAAGACAAGCGTAAAGATGATGCCCGCCTGATAATTCAAGCCGAAGGTCGTTGCCACATCTTTTCCTAGCGCCAGGACATTTAACTTTCTAGAAAAGAAGAATAGACCTAAGGCAGTAAGGATAACAAGCGGAATCACGATAGGAAAATATTCAGAATCCGCATTATTGACCGAGCCAATAAGCCTGGACTGCAGCAGGTCAAACTCCGATGGGGTAAGCATTCGTCTCATAAAGCCCGAAACGGAATTCAGGCCTGCTCCAATAATGATGCCGATGAGAAGCATCAGCTGCAAATTGCCATACTTCCCGGACAGCAGCCATCCATACAAGGTTAAGCTCAACAGAACCATCAGCGAAACCTGAAGGAAGAAGGCGCCCTGCCCCGTGAAGCTGACGAGCGCACCCGCTCCGAAGAAGAACAACGTACCGGTCTGGATCGCTGAATAAAGGGATTCGTAACCCAGCAGAGAAGGGGTAATCATCCGGTTATTCGTTACAGACTGAAACGCGACGGTTGAGAAGCTGTGACATAATGCAGCAATGAACATAGCGACAATGGCCACGAGCCGTCTCTTTACAACAGGAACGAAAGAGGGAGAGTCCACCGGTACTGGATTGTTATAAAGCAACAACCCAAGTGCAGCAAGCAAACCCACACCAATGAACAACACTAATAAAATCCAGTAGCGTTTCGCTTCTTTCTTGGTTCGAAAAGCGCTGGCAGATCTAGCACGAGGGCTGGCGTTTAATTCGCTGTTTGTGCTGAGTTGAGAATCCACTGTTAATGTCTTCATCACAGCCTCCTGCTTTTTCGTTGTCTTAGCAAAATTAGGATGAAAACGACCGCTCCTACGGTACCTAGAATTAAGGAGACGGGCACTTCGAACGGCATAATGATAACCCTGGATACGATATCACACAGCATGATCGTCCCCATCCCCATGACACATACCCAAGGGAGATTGCTGCGAAGATCGTCTCCGCGAACCATGGATATGATGTTAGGGACAATTAATCCTAAGAAAGGAAGATTGCCGATGACCGAGGCGACAATCCCTACGGCAACTGCAATGAGTAAATTCGCCAATAGAATAAGTCGTTTGTAATTGACACCTAAAGCAGTGGCTACGTCTTCTCCCAATCCAGCTAGCGTTAGACGATTGGCATACAGAAAAATGAAGAACGTGACAATGATAATAATCCACAAATATTCATATCTTCCGGCTTGAACTGGAGCGAAAGAACCGATGAACCAGCCTTCGATCACTTGAGACATGTTAAAGAAGAGCGACAAGAAAGTGGACAATGCCGAGATGACGGCACCAAGCATTAATCCAATGATCGGAACGATCAGAGAAGAGCGAAGTCTTACACTCCTTAGGAAGAAGAAGAAAACCATCGTTCCAACGAATGAAAATATAATTGCACCCGTCATCCGTACTACTAATGAAGGGCTGGGGATTAGCAAGTAGACCGTAAGCAGACCTAAACCCGCCCACTCCGTTGTTCCGATGGTGGTCGGCTCGACCATTTTGTTCTGTGTCATCAGCTGCATGATCAGCCCTGTCATGGCCATCGCCGCCCCGGTAAGCATTAAGGCCACCGTTCTTGGAATCCGAGTGATGAAGAACATATCCCAGCCGTCTTCTTGTCCAAAGATATCATACACCCCCGTAAACAGAGAGATGATACCTAGAATAATAACGCCGAGGATGGCAAGTATGAAGGGAAACGTCCATATCTTTTTACGCTTAGAAAGCTGAGGTTGAGAAGTAGTCTCAACCTCAGCGATAACATTCTCGGGCACAATCATGTACTCCTTTATTTTACTTCTTTAGAGTTTGCGCAATTTCTTGGAAGATTTCAATGAACGTTTGAATCGATTCATTTGTGTAGGTGTCCGTAGGAGCATACAAAACTTGTCCTTTAGATACGGCTGTTGTATTTTGAAGTGCCGGAGCGTTGTTAATTACGTCTTGAGCAGGAACACTCTCTTCTCCGCTGGAAGTTGCAGCGTCGCGATCAAGTACGAACATCCAATCCGGATTGCTTTGCGCAATAGCTTCTACAGAAACTTCATCCCCTTGGTGGTCAGTAGTTGCGTTCTCTACCTCCAGTGCTGGAACCCAGCCGAAGATATCGTACAGCGGACCCCATACGCGGCCAGTAGATGGAGCAGCGAAACCAATGTTACCACCAGAAACAATGACGCTCATGACTTTGTCTGTTCCATTGTAAGCTGCTTTCGCGTCAGCCAGCGCTTGATCGAATTCGGCTACCAGTTGAGCTGCTTCTTCATTCTTATCGAAGATTTCACCAAACTTCGTTGTAATCTCTTTGAAGCCGTTGACCAGATTGTCACCTGGCGTGCCATTTTCACCGGATACATCAACGTTTACATCAATGACGGCTGCATTCGGAACAAGCTTCTTAATATCTTCGTAGTAGCCGGAGAAACGTTGACCTACAATCACCAGATCTGGGTTAACCGCAGCGATGACTTCCAGGTTAGGCTCTCTGTGGTTACCGATATCTTGTACCGATTCGTCGGCAACATAAGGGGAATCTTTAGGCATTACCCCTTTAGGTGCAGCCGCGAGCTTAACCCCCCAATCCGCAAGGGTTTCAAACGTTCTGTTATCCAAAGCAACGACGCTCTTCGGATTAACCGGAACCGTTACCGTACCATGGCTATCTGTAAACTCAACGGTCGTTGGTTTTGCTGCTTCCGTCGATTCAGCGGACGTTTCGGTTGCAGTGGAAGCGTTGCTGTTATTTGCTTTCGTATTGCTTTCCCCCGCAGTGTTTGTATTAGAGGAACATGCGGCTAACGCCAATACCAAGATGACCATCAAGATGCTCGTTATGAATCTTTTCATTTGTATGACCTCTCCTTTAAATAAAAATTATATAAATAGAATGATTAACTAAATCCGTATGTACCTTGTTCCATCCTTCATGAATCCACTCCCTTACATCGCAAGTGATCACAAATTGATAATAATTATCATTATCATCGAGTGTAATTCTAACATCATGTTAAATTAATATCAATACAGAAATTCAAATTTTTTTGCATTTTAAAATTAGAGAATTTTGAAGTCTACGAACCAGAGATAAGAAAAAAAAAGCCCAGTCTTATATAGACTAGGCTTTGACCGAGCTCATCTCTCCCGTCTTTGGCAAGGTCAGCACAAAGCACGTCCAGCCTGTGTCGCTATCAAGCACAAGGCTGCCTTCATGCTTCTCTGCGATATGCTTGGCGATCGTCAGGCCAAGCCCTGAGCCGCCGTCGCTCTTGCGCGCGGCGTCTCCGCGGACGAACGCCTCGAAGACACGGGCACGCAGTTCAGCGGGGATGCCAACGCCGTTGTCTGCGACCTCAATCCGCACTACGTCCGGCCCATCAATAAGCGACAGCCGTACATGCGTCCCCGGTGGATTGTATTTCAGCGCGTTCGCCAGCAGATTGGAGACGGCTCGATACAGCAGCTTCGTATGGATCGGCACCGACACCTCGTCTGAAGGAATGTCGAACTCGAACGTCATCCCTTTCTCCTCGAACATATCGTAATAATCGGCGGCCATTTCGCGCGTGAACTCTGCAAGATCACATCCCTTTTTGACGACAGGATAATCCGGAACCTCCAGCTTCGCCAACTCAAATACATCGTCGATCAGTTCCGCGACCAGCTTCGTCTTGCCGTGGATGAGGCCAAGTGTCCGTTGACGTCCGGACTCCTCCTTGATGACCCCATGCTGCAGCGCTTCTACGTAACCTTGAATCGTCGTGATCGGCGTTCTCAGATCGTGCGAAATATGGACAAGCATTTGCTGCTTGCTCTCCGCCAGCTGTCGATTGTTCGCTTCTGCTCGCTCCAGCTTTTCCGCCATCTTGTTGAAGCTCTCCTGAATTTGCGCCAGCTCGTAATTCGCTTCGATGTGAAGCCGCTCATGGTAACGCCCATCCGATACACTCCGGATACCTGCGGCAATCGCGCTAAGCGGGTTAGTTAGTCTGACTGCGGCCAAGCGACTGTATACATATACATTTATTCCAAATAGCAAGACGAACAACGCTCCCGTCTCGGCTAGTGCGATCCAGAAGATTCTCTGATAGTCTTCCGTCATCTCGTTGAGCATGAATTCCGCTTGGATCTGTTGTTTCGGCAGCCGGACCAAGACGTAACGACGCTCTCCGTCCTCCGTATGAAATGGAGCCATTGACGTATAGTACGGATTGTCGTCCGTATCGTAAAAAAGAGCGTTCACTTCCCGCTCCGTATACGCTGTTCTGTCACCGTCCCGCTTCTCTCCCCTAACCTCCTGGATCCGCAGCTGCTCATCGAGAACTTCCACCCAACCGCCCACTTCTTCAACCACATCGGTCGGGATATCGGCCGGATTTGGTCGAACAATCGCATGGGCTTGCAGCAATGACATATCCGCAGGCATCCGCACATTGGTTCTTTCCACGAAAAAAAGCAGCAGCAAGACGAAGCTTATCCCCAGCGTGAGAGAAAAAATCACGTAATTCCGCAGCAACATCCCAAACAGCTTTTGGGGTCTACGTCGCATCTAACTCATCCTTTTTGGCGAACCGGTATCCGAGTCCGCGGACCGTCCGAATATAAAAAGGTTCCCGCGGCGAATCCTCGATTTTGTCCCGTAGTCGGCTGATCTGCACCATAATCGTATTGTCATCTGCGATATAGGGCTCGGACCACACCTGCTCGAAGATTTGCTTTTTCGTAAAAATACGCCCCGGTTTGCTCATAAACAACTTCAGCAGCTTGTATTCGATCGCGCTCAGCTCGATCGGTTCTCCACGCTTGTACAACAGGCATGCTTCATGATCCAGGATCAACTCTCCAAGTCGGGTCTCCGCGATGCCCTTGCCCGCACCAGTTCCCTTAGCCGCGCCGGCGTCGTTGAATTCGTATGTTCTTCGCAAATGCGCTTGAATTCGGGCCACTACCTCCAAGGGACTAAACGGCTTTGTAATAAAATCGTCTGCACCGAGGCCAAGCCCAGCGATTTTGTCCGCCTCCTGGTTTTTGGCCGACAGCACAATCACCGGAATCTTGGAATGGCTGCGTATCCATTGAAGGAGCTTGAAGCCGTCCACATAAGGCATCATGATATCAATCACCGCCAGGTCAATGGACTCGCGAGCGAACATCTCCATCGCGGATTGTCCGTCGTTGGCTTCAAGAACGTGATAGTCCGGCTCCAAAAAAAGCTTCAGCATATCCAAGATATCCTGCTCGTCGTCGACTAACAGTATCGTTTTGCGCATGATTCCACCACCTCACTCCTTCGTAATGTTCGCACCGTGCAGCCGTTTTCCTGCTATGTAAGGTTATTGTAAGGAAAGCGACAGGCGGTAGAAAGGCAAAGTTTCTATATTGGATGTTGTAACTTTTATCTGAGAAAGAGGTCATATTATGGCAGAAACAGAGTTGTCCAGAAGAGATTCCATCCGAACGTGGCGGAATCGGCTTGTCGAGGGGTTCAAGGGTAGGCCCCCGTTGTCTCCCGGTTGGAAAGGAGCATCCATCGCGCTCTATGGTATCGCGGGCGTCATTTTTCTCATCCAAAGCTATCACCTGATTGGGTCGCGGGGCCTGTGGGATTATGTGATCGGAACCGGCGTGTTCCTGATTGCCATTACTTTCATTGCCATGATCCTTGCCGGGGTACTGCATCTTGCCAAGCGTGTGCCTTCGAGGTACATAGGTCTGGCACTTGCCTCCTTCCTCCTAATGTTCATCAGCTTCATCGGTCCGATGACGGTCATGCTGATCGTCACCTTGTCCGTGCTGACCGGCTGTTCCTTATCGGGGGCGTTGATCTCCCGCTGGATCCGGGGTTCCTATCGCGAAGCGACAACACGCACCAAGGTGATGGCCGGAGTGGCGACGGCAGTGACCGTAGCTTTTACCCTCTGTACGGGAGTTTGGTTGGTCGATGGCGGGCGCGCCGAACTGGTGAAGCCTTACCGGCTGTCGGCCATGAAGGCAGCGGGGCATTCCTCGGGAACCCTAGCGAATCCTGCGGAGCCAGGAACGTATCCGGTTCAAACCCTAACCTACGGGAGCGCAGACAGCTACCGTAAGGTTTTTAACGCAGAGGATTCGCTGATCACAGAGCCGGTGGACGGGTCTGCTTTTGTAGCGAACTGGTCCTCGCTCCGGACGAAGACGTTTGGTTTTGGGCCAGATGCGATGCCGTTAAACGGACTGGTCTGGTATCCAGACGGAGACGGGCCCTTTCCGCTGGTGATGATCGTGCATGGCAACCATCTCGCCACCGATTATTCAGACCCGGGCTATGCCTATTTAGGGGAACTGCTGGCAAGCCGCGGCTATATCGTCGTGTCCATCGATGAAAATTTCCTTAACACGTCGCCCTTCAACGACTTGTTCATGTTGAACGTGCTGGAGAAGGAAAACCCCGCACGCGGCTGGCTCATGCTGGAGCACCTGAGCGTATGGAAGGAATGGAACAGCACGGCGGGCAACCCGTTCTACGGGAAAGTGGACATGAACCGGATCGCGCTCATCGGCCACTCCCGGGGCGGCGAGGCAGTCACCGTGGCGGCCGCGTACAACCGGCTGAAGTCGTCGCCGGAGGACGGCAACATCAAGTTCAATTACGGCTTTGGCATCCGTTCCGTCATCTCGCTGGCGGGTACAGACGGGCAATACGAACCGGCAAGCCAGCCAACGGAGTTGACTGATGTGAACTACCTCGCCCTGCAAGGCGCTCACGACATGGACGTCAGTTCCTTTGCCGGAGCAAGCCAGTACAACCGGATCCGGTTTACCTCAGGCAGCGATGATTTCAAAGCGTCCGTCTATATCTACGGGGCCAATCACGGGCAGTTCAATACGGTATGGGGCCGGAGCGATGCACCGGGGCTTGGCAACCTGCTGTACAACCGGGCCCAGCTGATCCCACAGGAGGAGCAGCTGCAAGCGGCGAAGGTGCTCATCTCGTCCTTCCTTGATGCAACCTTGTATGGGAGAACAGAGTACCGCGCCATTTTTCAAAATCTGAGTTATGCACGAGAATGGCTGCCGGATACGATGTATATCAACGATTATTCGGATGCTCGGACGACGCTGATCAGCAACTTCGACGAGGATATTGATCTATCCACCACCACAATGCCCGGCGGTCAACTGAGGGGAGAGCATCTCACGGAATGGAAGGAAGAGAAGGTCGAGATGAAGTTCGCCCCCGGCCCGTTTAACGCCGTTCGTCTCGGATGGGACCGCGTCAAGGTCGACGGCACTCCTTCCTATACGATCGTCTTGCCCGGTAACGGACTTGTTGTCCCGCCGAATGGCACCCTCGTCTTCTCCATGGCGGATCAGTCGGGTACACAGGAAGAGCTTGTCGATCTGACCATCGAAGTCGAGGATATCAGCGGCAACACGGCCTCCCTGCCGCTAAGTGCAGCGGGCGGTCTGCTGCCTATGTTCGAAGGCGGTATCGTCAAATGGCCGTTGACGTCGCTGATGCCGACCAAAGAGCCGGTTTTTCAAAACTTCGCTTTCCAGCTATCCGACTTCAGCCACGTCAATTCGTCGTTCCAGCCGGAGCGGATCCGCCAAATCCGATTCGTGTTTGATCAAACCGCCAGCGGCTCGATCTATTTACGTGATGTCGGCATTCGTGACGATGCTGCTGTCATCAATGCCTTGAAATCTAGTATTGGGAAGGAAAACGAGCGATGACCACAACAAAGAGAATGTTATCCGCAAAAAAAGTGATTGCCGCGATCGTACTAGGCTTGATCTCCGGGGCTTTGCTAGGAGCCCAACAAACGATTGTCTTATCCCCTGAACTGGAAGATCAAATCGTGGCGCAACTCGGGTCGAAGCAAGTCCTTATTCTGATCACCATGCTTCAAACGGCAGTGTTAGCCGGACTGGCTACAATCGCAGGGATCTGGGCGGCTCCCAAAGTGAATCTGAACAAGCCATTGGTGTGGAGCAGAACCAGCCTGATAGCAGCGCTGAGCATCGGACTGTTGTCCGCCAGTTTTATTGCCATTGCAGAGAAGCTGGTGTTTGCCGGAAGTTTGGGACTATCGGAGAAGTTTGAATTTTCCTGGCTTTATTTTGCGGGAAGCGTATTGTATGGGGGAATCATTGAGGAGCTTCTAATCCGATTCGGACTGATGTCCATCCTCATCTGGCTGGCCAGCAAGCTGACAAACACCTCGGATCGCAATAGCATCTATATCGTGGGAATAGTCTTGGCCGCCTTGATCTTTGCCGCAGGGCATCTTCCTGCCACTGCACAAATGCTGGGGTTAAGCAACGTTACTGTAGCCCGGACGCTATTGCTTAACTTCTTGCCAGGCATCGGATTTGGCTATCTGTATTGGAAACACGGAATAGCCTACGCCATGCTCGGACATATCGCTACGCATGTCATTAACCAGTTGATCTTGCTTCCTGTGTTGTTCAATGTGATGAACTGAGCATAGTGAGAAACCACAACCGCATAAGGTTGTGGTTTCTCTTCATGGGTGCGAGGGGCGTCGTATCCCTGCCCTATATATTTAAGAAGCCATTCAATACGTGAAGAAACTAAAACTCATCCAACAATTCACTTAGCATTTTCTCGTATTTATGAAGTTTCCTTTGTGCATCGTATTTACTGTAATGCAGAACTTCTCTTTTTGTTAGATATAACAGTGTCCACCATTTGCTTTTATCGCGGGGTTCCCATATTTTCGTGAGTTCTTCGGAACTTGCTGTGTTTAGTTCCTGTTCATAGGAGTTCAATTCCAATCTTGTATCCGATATCAAGATCTCTAATAAAATTCTTTTAATTCTAACTTCATCTACATAGGGTAGTAAGCTGCTCAAACAGAGTTCAGTTTTGAATTCCTTACCTTCTGAGTTTGGACCATAAGCATAAATAGGACTAACGATTTTTTGGTCTTCCAGATAAAATCTCACTTTAAACAAGTCGGTTATGTATTCATCAAAGAATAAGGCTCCACCTGGAATTGATTCTAAAATAATTTCCATAAATGATGCCTCCTAACATGAATTACAGCCCCGGGGTCAAAAATAACGAATGCTTCTGCATAGTATGAGTGCAGCAAGAGGGTCATTTCAGTCGTTTCATCATGTTTGTAATTATATATGTATTATTACTATATTGCAATTTGTATTCATTACTAAATACATTTTGTGTTATGTTATAATTCCTCACTTTCTATCTATACTGATATGTGAGGTGATTCGTGTGAGCAATGATGAGTTCATCATAACTCCAAGGGAAGACAAGACTGTGACAATGTCCATTCGCATTGAAAAAATCCTTCAAGAACAATTAGATGAACTTGCCCGGAAGAGCAATCGTTCTCGGAACGAAATCATTAACATGGCGTTGGAATATGCCCTTAAGAATGTTAAGTTTATCGATTCCACAAACGATTAATTCATGTAAATTCAATCATATAACCTTGAAAGCAAAAACCCGCTCAACGAGCGGGCTTCATTGCTTCAAGATATTTATTTCAGAAGTGTTCCTAGGATTCCTCCACCCGAATCCCTACCACTTTTTCTGCCAAATCCACATCGCTGTGATCCAGTTGCACCTTCACCTTACCAAGTCGACGTGCTTCACGCCATTCCCGCAGGTCTTCCTCATTCTCCAGCTTCAATTCCGCAATTTCACTGGCTCGATCAAACATGTACTTGCTCGTGTACAGACAGGTATATATCCCTTGTCCACCTAGCGCAATGGGCTTGTCCCGCCGCTCCCACCGTTCGATCGTAAACTTAACATACAACTCCTCCTCCGTCCCGGGCCGAGCGGGCCGTTCCGTGATTTCCCTTCTCCGGACCACCTTCCAATCCAGAACACGACCAAACCAATGGATCCCCGTGTTCCCTGGGTCCTGGAACTTCTTGCGAGACTGGCACATTGCAATGTATTCGATTTGAGTCAGTAACTTGTGGTCGACGATATTTTTCAGTGGCATATGGTAAAAACGGAGCTTCAGCGCCATTTCCAGCTGGGAAGGCTCTCTGAGTGAACCTACCAAGACGTTCTTGCCCGCAAACTTGTTGTAGTAATATTCCTTCGTCCCGCGAGGGCGAGTGGAACGTTCGTAAGCTTTCTCCGGGCTGTCTTGAATGATCTCATCCAGTAGTTGCTCCATCAGACCGGTTGTGTTGGGCAGAAACGGGATTGCCCCGATGTTGACGAGCTGAATGCTTTTGTAAAAAGGATGCTCCTTAAACTTCACCTCATCTGGATATGGAAAGAGCACATACGCCCCAAACATACTCCGCTCGTACTCGCCGTTTCGTTGATCCTGGTACACAATTGCATCCCGGTAGCGGTGCATGGTGTTGATGTCTTCCTCTTCAGGCCCCGGCTGCTTGTACTTCTTCCAATAAGGCGTCCCCTCATAGGCGGCATTCAAACGATATTTGGCATCAAAAATATACTTATACTCAATCGCCGCATCATTCTTTTTTAATGTCAGCACATTATCCGGTTTCTGTGCCAACGTAGTGTGGCTGTCTCCCGGTGGCAGAGAATTATAGTAGAGGGTAAACACCTCTCCATTTCGCGGATTCCGATACACCATCTTCGCCTTCCGTCCCTGGTTCAACGTCACAAATAGATCGCTCCGGTTCACCTTAATCAGATCCTGGCTTACCAGCTCATATTTTCGCCGCATCAAATCATGGATTTTCAGGAAACACCAGTACTCGTACAATTGCGCCAGGTCCTTCATCGACAACCGGAATAGATCGCCTTGGATCGAAAGCCCCTTCATCAGCAAGAGATAAATCCGATAGACCTCCCGATACCCCGGAGCCATCTGTAGGACCAGGGATAGCGAAACCTGCTTCATATCCCCGACTTGCAAAAAATCCTGCCTCAACAGCCGCTGTAACTGCGAACTCATCACGTCGGTTTTCTTCAGCAATACAGGGTCCGTGTTTTCTCTCCTTGCTGCGTGGGACCGTAGCTCTTTCAATTTCGAAGTGATGCGCAGTAACGCCCAGCGGATGAATCGATTTTCTGCCGTATCGAAGTCCCTATACCGCCGGGTCTCAAGCACATGCGTAGGTAGCTCCTGCCCAGGAACACACAGCTCTGGCCGTTTGCGCAAAAAAGCGATATTCTCCTTCCCTACCCGCTTCGCCTTCGATGCTTCCACAAGATGAGGTTCACGGCGCATTTTGTAGTGGGGAGCGTTTTTGATGCGGTCGACACCTTGGGTCAACTGCCCAAAAACCTGCTGTAATATCGTAAAAAACTCCGTCACACTCTGATGTCGTGTCTCCCTTAACCCGGTAAGATGAAACGTCTTACGCAGAAAGTCAAAAGACAGATTATAAATCTGCTCATTCACCTCTCGCAAAATCACTTCGTAATCGCGTTTGTAGTCCATTTTGGACGGAAACACTTCAAGCTGCAGCTTAAAGATCACTTCGTCATGCAAGCGAAGCTCCAACTCCGACAGGCCAACCTCATTTTGAAAGTTAAGTATCCCGGACAAGATCCGGCCACGACTCCCTATTGGTTTCACAGCTTGACGTAAGTGAAGATTTTCATGGAAAAATACGATTGGTAGATCCTCCTGCTTCTTCTCCACCACGAATTCATAAGGTTGTGTTTCAAAAAACAGAGGCTCTGCCGGATCGCCCGGATTCCAAGTCTGAAGATCCATCGTCTGATGAGAAAAGACCTCAATCGAAGTCATCTCCACTTTCGGAGATGGGACATCGATTTGGAAATGGGCATCCACCCACACATCCCCTTCTTGCCGATGAAGCTGCATCGTTTCGACGGTCGGATGAAATGGCTTCCCTTTGATATACAAATCAAACAGATTCGTCTCTATGCGTAGTAACTCTATTGGCGCATTACGATAACCAGTAAGAGGTGAATCCATCTTCTTCTAGCCTCCGTAACATCGAAGCGATTTTCCTTGCACTACGCAGATACTTGGCCCGATCGAGTAGGGGTTTGAGCTTATCGCCCTCGAACAATGAGGTCGTGTCCTCCAAATACTCATTGACGGTAAAAGAAGAATCCACACACTCCCGCATCAAATTCAGAAGAACTCTCCGGATCGAAGCGCTGCTGCCTTGAATGCGAGGAAGTATTTTCTGGAGCAACTGGTGATCAAACGCCTCATCCTCGGCCAGCAATCCAAACCGTTGATTATAGAGCATATAGAAGCACACCGCATCCCGAATGCGAAAACCAACATGCGCATGGATCTCCTCCAAAATGCTGTTGATCTTCATTAGCTTTTCGGTCGTACTACTAATCAGATCTTTGGAATCCGCATTATAGGCATCTACTAGCTGCAGATAATCACTTCTTAGGAACCGATTAGGTGTTGCCTCTGGACGTGGCCCCGCCCCTAACTCCTCGTCAGGAAACTGATCTAAAAAGATATCATTAAACTCGATGGTATTTGCCCGGTCGAGCACCTTTTTACTGAAAGGATGCGTCGTCTCGTCCATATTGACCGTTCCGATCAAGTACACATTCTCCGGAATCGACAGATTGCCATACACTTCTTGATCCTCATCCTGCACGAACGAGCTGCTGTGAATGATTGGAGCGGTAGCAATACGTCCGTCGCGCCATTCCTGAGTCTCCAAAATGCTGAGCATATCACTGAAATAGTGCTCTACTCGAGCTAAGTTCATCTCATCCAGGCAGATGAAATAAGGTTTGCTCGGGTTACGGGAGGCCTCTAACAACACCTCAGTAACACGCCCTGGACGAAACTTGCCGGACAAGTCACTGTAGCCAATCAAATCCGACGGATCACTCCAATCCGGCCGGACCGGAATTAGCGTAAACTGTCCATTCTCCGAAGTCGCTCCCAACGCCTCCGCAAAGAGCTTAATCAGCTTGGTTTTCCCGGTTCCCGATACGCCTGCAAGGATGACGAAAGGTTTGGTTTTGAGGGAGAGGTAGAAGTTTTCGATCAATCCTGTAGGATAGGCAAACCCCTTATTTTGAATGTACGATTGGATTCTATCCAAATGCCCACGAACTGCCTCATCATCCATGTTCTCTTCCACCGTTTCCAAAGGAAATTCTGGATCTTCGATCTGATCTGTTTGAAGCTTCCGTTCGACGTATGCTTGGTATGTCGTCATTAGCTGTTCTAGATCAGCAATTAATTGCTCATCGCTCGGAATATGAGACGCATCGTATCGCTTATAAGCGACCGTCGAAACTTGATAGTCGCGCCCCAAGCCTGCCTCAGTGAGATGGATATTTTCATCTTTGGAGAAGCCTTGAAAATCGAGACTCTCCCTTAATTCCGCCACCTTTTGCTGTAGGAACTTGTATCCTTCTTTTCTCCCTCGCTCCTGAATAGGTTTCGTGACCCCTTGGTTAAAGGTCAGGTAGACCGCGCTCATGTCCTCTGCAAATAAGTAGACGATATACTCCCCGTACTGGGTAGACTTCGTAATTCGAGTGTCCATAAGGGCCAGCCAAGGAACCGTTGCCCAATTGCCTTGTCCCACAGAACCCTGAATCCGAATATGCTCTGAAATAAAAGGAAGCGATTGGAGCTGTTCTGGTAACGTCTTTCTAAACAAAGTACCTAATTCATGATTCGCAAAAGACTCGGTCTTTGCTTGAGAATAGGTTTGCAAAATATGAACCAAACTCTCCCTAAGGGAAAAGCTTGACCCCTGCCCCAGTTGCTTATGGTACAGGTCCAATTCACGGTTAGCATAATCTTGAAGTTCCGACAGCACTGCTTCACCTTGCGCCCATACCGAATCTGCAAACGTCAAAAAAGCCCCGTCCGCTTGTTTAACAACAACCGAACGAAGCGCTTCTATTGGGGTATCGAGCAGGGATCTCACCTGGGACAGGTTCATGGACTCCCACCGGCTTGCTAAATATGACGGTGGGGCATCTACAACAAGACCACTGCTCTCTCTATATTGATAGTAGGTCAGGAACCGCCGGGCGACATCATCAAACTTAAGCATCTGATCATGCGTTTCCCGCCAAGTGTCGATCATCGCAAGCACAAGCACCATTTTGTAGGACTTTTGCTTTGTACGAAATATATTTGCTAATTCAACTGGAAGTGACATGCTTTGCCCTCCGGGATAGTGATATAGATATTATAGCTGAAATGGTCGATACAGTTTATGGAAACATCATGGATGGGAACTTGCTCAATTGAAAAGGGACCTCTACGGTCCCTTATATAATACCGATTAACCCTTAGCTTTATCAGCCAGTATTTTCTTAGCTTCTTTTAAATCAATTTTGGCATGATGACCATGCTTCTCTAATAAATGCAAAAGATTAGACCCATTTAACAGAGTCAACGGCTTGCCTTTAGCGAACTCATAAGCATCCGGTCCATAATCTGCAGTTGAGACTAAAATCCCCTTTGTTGCACCCTCATTTACTACGGAACCGTATAAATCCCTTACTGCAGACACGCTTACCGTATTCGTATATCTCTTTGCCTGTATAATAATTTTTCCACCCCGGATTGGATCAGGGTCAAAAGCTATTGCATCTACCCCACCATCCCTGCTCGCCTGCGTTACTTTGACTTCACCACCAGTTGTTTGAAACTCCTTTTCAAACAGTTCACGGATTAAGTGCTCGAAGTCCTCCCAATCCATTGCTGCAAGGTTCGTCGTTGCGTCAATTTGATTTGCTACTTCGTAACTTTCTACAAAGCGTTTATCCGACTTATTTATCTGTAGAATAGGCTGAACCGGAGTTAGAGCACTTAATTTACTGCCAGCAACCCCCTTCAAATTTCTAAAGCAAACCTTCGGATCAACATTAGCAAGATCGATTTCAACAAATTGATCTTTCTTAACTTGGATGCTTAAGATACAATTGATCTCTTCTCTTCCTGTTGCTTTATTAATCGTCTTAACCCAACCATTAAAAGAAATGGCTTCTACTGCATTGGCTACATCAGATTCAAAGATCTCATGAAGCGTTCGAAGAGTTATTTTATACATGGCTTCATCAAACATTTTTTGAACCTGAGACTCTGAAATATAAAATTCCTTCAACTCTTTTCTTGATGCAACGTATTTTACCTCCTTAAGGGTGGGGAAACACTCTATCGAAGGTAACTGGTACTCTACAACAAGTATTTTGGTATCAGGATTATACTCCAGTTCATAATCCTTTGGAAAAGACTCCGGATATTCAGAATTGTTTAGTACCATATCGCAATATTCAACTACTGAATCCACGTTATGTTTAAAATATAATTCCTTTAATTCATCGATTTTTTTATTGTACTCCTCTTGTTCTTTTAGAAATTCATTTTTCTTCTGTTCCCATTCTTGTAATTCTTGTTCATACTCACGCTCTAAAGATTGGTTATATTCATCGATGGATTTCTTTTGCTCCTCCCATTGCATAAGCATAGCTGAATATCTACTAGTACTTTCCTGCAATTTTTTTTGCTTTCTTGATTTAATAATTATATCGATCAAGGAAAAGGATGGGGCTTCCTCTCTGGGTTTTTCTGGGTAAACCTTTTTAATTCTTGGTTCAGGATAGTTAATAGGGTAATGATCATTTCTTTTCAGGCTGTCCCAGTCTACGGTATCATCGACGGATAATGTGTGCAGTAACAGATTATCTATCTCTATTAAATTATTTGTTGCCTCCTCTGTTCTCCTGGCCGCTTCTTCAATGCTTGCTTCCTTCTCTTGATTCAATTGTCTTTTATGTAAGATACTACTCCACTTTTCATTCCATTTCTTAGCTTGTATTTTGACCTTGTTCTGAAGAATATCTGGTTCTGGTGCAGAAATGAGTTTATGCTCATTTAAACCTTTGTGGTACATTTCGACAGAATATTTTAATATTCGTGTTCCAGATGAATTCCACGTGGTCAGAACATCACCAGTCCTAATTTCACTTGAGTAGTTATTACCCATAGTAGGCCTCCGTTTCTTTATTCAAAAAATACTTAAGTACTAGACATTATTCGATTTATTTTAGTTCATTCCTCCTATTTTTTGCTATTTTTTACTCTAAAACTAAACATATTTAATATCAACTTTTTAATAGAGGTTTTGTATATCTCTACAGTATATAAATATGTAGAATGGCTTTTTCGCCATAATTCGTTAGTTTTTATTAAATGTCCCTTCTATAATAAACACAGCGAGGGATGATGATCAGGCTCTTACAGTTTATTCCATAGAATTTTTCAAAACACCGCTAGTGATTCCTTAATTATTCCGATAATACAAAAAGCGACCCACAGGTCGCTTCTAATTGTTCTATTAAGGTGGACTGCATCACCCCAAAACAACCCCCTCCCTCACACGCTGCCTCCGCATCCACTGGGTCGCTACCCACTTCTCACCGCGAACCACCGGGACGCTGCTGTGCAGGGTCAAGTTGTTGAGTTCTTGTTGGCGATAGAAGTATTCGAAGTACAAGGCGGACCCGCGCTCAGGTTTGACCTCTAGATCCAATAAGGGAAAGACGGTCTCTCCGCCTGCCTCCACATCATTTAAGTAGATGATCAGGGTGCTGATCCGATTGTTCTCAGCAGAAGGGCTGTTCGGACCGAAAAAGTCATAGTGGGCTTGGTATTCTTGGCCGGGGCCGTAGTGGAGGATTTGCAAGCCTTCCGCGTGTTCGATGGGTACATTCATCAAGGCGGAGATTCGTTTTTCGATGCGATGGATAAAGGGGTTCTCTTCTTCTTCGAAAAACATCCCGCGGCTCGTGCGGATTTGGCTGGTCACGTTGTTCACGAGTTTGGAGTCTCGCAGTCGGGGAGCGGCTGCCTCAATCAATTGCCGGCATTCGTCGTCCGTCAGCAGCCGTTCGAATTTCATGATCAAAGGCTCTTGGTGCAGTACCGTCGCCGCAACGGTACGATCATCGAGCGAGTAGAAGGATTGAATCGGCAAGATGGAAATCTCCTCGCTCATCTCTATCACCTCTACTATTCAGTTTTTTGATGGAATGATTATACATCAGCCTAAGTTCGTCGAGTATCCCCCTTGTTCAACCGTTCTCCCACGAATCATCCCATCAAACAAAAAAATCAACAACCTCGCAGGGTTGTTGATTTTAGCGTGCTTCAGTTCACTTCAAGAGAGCCGCATCCCACTCCCGTTTCAACTCCACAAGGGATTGCTGACGCTTGCACCGATCCTCGCTCACAGCTCTTAACGAGACCTCATCGATAACCGCACCCAGCGTAATTTCCTCTGGAGACATGAAGCGCGAGGAGCAGCAAAGCCATACAGGACACAGCCATCATAAAAATCAATCGCCGCAAATCCTCCGCCCACACTTCAACTTGTACGGAATTCCATCTATATACTTGATTTAATATCAGATAAGTACCAAGCCGGCACCGGGTTCCTCATCCCGTCAAACCACGTTAAGACATCCCGGGCCTGTTGCTGCATCACGGCGACTTCCGCTTCACCAAAAGAGATCGCCCAAGGAATCGAAGACAACGCATTGTTGCCGATATAGAGAGCCAATAGCGTAAAGAATTCGTCCGGAGGATTCCCATGAAAATAACCGTGAATCTGCCCCGTCGCAAAATGCGGGCTCACCTTAGCGCTCCAAACAATACGGTTAAACTCTTCCCATGGATCCCCATAATCCCAGCGATTAAAATCGATGATCCACAGCTCCCCTTCGGGCGAGATGATCATATTCCCCACATGATAATCACCATGCTGAAAGCACTGCGGCCGCTCGCTAAGGTAGTGCCGATTTGCTTCAATATAAGAGATGAGCTGCTCATCGCCTTCCATTGTTACACCGCAGTCTTGATATTGCTTGATTTTCCGGTCTACTTTTCGATTAAAAGAGGATTCCCACGGTTCTTGATCCACCGGGGCAGGGATACTATGAATTTGCCTTAAGATTTGCCCGGCTGTCACGCCAAGATGGTATTGCCTCGTGTCCGTCAGCTTCGGCAATACCGCTTGCGCATCTTCGCCGTCACACCAGGTCGAGAGGGAATAGACACTCTGGCCGTTGTTGCATACCCCAAAATCCACAGGCCGTGACATGGGCACCCCGCTTTTGGCTAATCTTTTCATCATTTCAAACTCATGTTTCTTGTGGTCGTACTGGGAAATATCAGCGATGCGCAGCAGCCATCTCTCGTTGGTGACGGTTTCGATGTAGTATTTTTGGTCGCTCGACCAGCCTTTGGTGATCAGATCGATTTTTTTGAACGTTTCATAACCTTGGATATCCGCAAACACAGAATGCTCCCTCCCCCAATCCGCCTAGAATCATTATACCTGATGCCAAAAAAGGCCAACCAATTCTGGTTGACCCGATGATTAATCTAAAGCTAAAACAGCATATTCACAAACAAACCGCTTCCGTAGGTTGGCATCTTGATTTGAATCGAGGACTGGTAAATCGCGAATTGTTGTAACTGACGAGCCGTCTGGTTCATCAGGCTGCTGGCCGGCACGGTATTGAATCTTTCCATAGCTAAGGCTAGACGGTAAGCCAGGCCGACATGACTGCTAATTGCTCGCGTAGTTTGATCGAAATTCAAGCTCAAATTCTTCTTGAACTGTTCTTCATCCAGCTGGAGTAAGCCGTCGCCGTCACGATAGAGGCCGAATTGCTCATAGGTCGGGGAATCGACTAAGAAGTCCAAGCTTTTTCGGATAGAGGGGTTCAAGATCCCGCCAGCTTCTGTCAGACGACCCACCATGGCATTGTAACTCGATATCAACTCACTCACTTGTGAAATGATTTTATCGGCATCCGAATTAACCTGAATCCTCACCGCTTCCATCGATGGAGCCAGGAGTGTTGCCGTCACTTTATCCTTCTCCAGCTCAATCGTGTTCGACTGAGACGTTTGAATTGCACCGCCGTTCACGCTGTATGAGGCATTGGACGCAATTTGGGTTACATTCCGTACGCCTGTTGCTGACATCGCATTGCCGATAACGTCTTCAACTTTGAAAGCCTGATCCGTTCCGGTGTGGTCGCTGCATAACTCTAGCTTCAGGTGGCCCGTATCTGCATCTGGGAGCATCGTTGCAGTCATCCCTGTCTTTGCTGCATTGATCGCCTCTTGTAACTTGCTCAGCGCTTGATCATTCGTATCGTGCTCAGCGATCACCACCGATAGCTTGGTCGTCTTGCCGCCAAGAGCAATGGTGAATTCATTCACCCCTTGGCTTACGACGGATGCACTTGCTCCTGACAATGAGGTCCCGCTGTTCTTTTGAGGGTTTGCAATCGCTTTCAACTTCACTTCATAGGTTTGCCTTGCAGCTCCAGCCGATGCCATTGCAATAACCAGGCTGCTGTTCGAGGTTTCCACCGTTCTTGCTTCGAATAATGGATTATTCCGCAGCATCAATTTTTTTGCCGCTTCTTGCACTCTGTATGTAGATTTCAAGAAGTTAACAATTCCGGTTGCCGCTGTCTTGAAATATTGCACATAATGCATACTTGGTGAGATGAGCCTGGACAATAAAGACGAACTTTCACTCATTCTATTGGAGGATTCAACATTCATGGCTGCCGTTCCGCTCGTCGAATCGATCAAGCTATACGAGTCGTTCGATAACATTCATCCATCACTCCCTTTATCATGGAACTGTAAAGTTTATTCTGGATGCATGGTCCCGCTTCGCACGATGATTCGACACTTTTCCTCTTATTTTATCTCCGAATTATCGCCGATAGTTGAAGTTTAAAGAAAACTTTAACTTCGCATGTGATTAGAATTATTGCATCTTCTCCTATCCTTAGCAAGTCCACGGCATGACAGATATGACTTTTATTATGACAACGGTCACTATGTAGATATGACATGACTTTGATACTCTTGGAATGCAGCCACTCATGCGGTTGTATTCTTAAGAGAAGGTGTGATTAACATATTTTCCTCCCTGAAAGATTCAACTAAATCCATTGTATTTATTCTGCTCGTCTTGCTTCTGGCGGTTGGTTTCAGCTTCATCCCTCATATGAATACCTTTGCTTATATGATGACGCCAACGATTGCAGTGCTCATCATGATGTTGATCGTGACGCGTGACGGTTACCGTAAATCAGGCTGGAAAAAGCTTGGTTTGCATAAGCTCGGTTTCAAAAGTTGGGGATTTGCGCTGGTCGTTCCAATCATCCCGTTGGCTGTGGGATTTGCCGTCGCCAATGCGGCGAACCTATCCTCCTTCGAGCCTGGAAGTGACTTTGAAGGCTTCAGTTGGACTGTATTTCCGCTGCTCATTGTCTTCTTATACATCAAGTCGGTGTTAACCCAATCCATGGGCGAAGAACTTGGCTGGCGCGGGTATCTGCTGCCGACCATGCTTGGATGCATGAGCCGAAAAAAGGCGATGTTACTCCACGGAGCCGTCCACGGGGTATGGCACTTCCCGTTAATTCTCAACACGGAAGCGTACCACTCCGGTGAGAATCTCTGGCTCCTGCTGCCCATGACCGTGCTCAGCACGATCTTTCTTGGCCCCGTGATCGGCGAAATTCGCATGCGGACCGGCAGTGTATGGACCTCCTCGATGATCCACACTACGCATAATTTAGTATGGCTCATTTTTGCCGGAGTGACGGTCGAGCATCAAGAAGCCGCAAAATATATCAGCGGGGACATGAGCCTCTTCGTTATTCTGTTCTACGCTGGACTGACATTCTATATGTGGAGACGGGGAAGAGCGTCTCACAATTGATGCCCATATAGCAAAAAACCACAACCATGAGGTTGTGGTTTTCCAAAATGGAGGCGAGGGGAGTCGAACCCCTGTCCGAAGGCAACGCCACACAGGCTTCTACGGGTGTAGTCACGGTTTTGATGTCACCCGGAAGGCCGCCCCGTAACCGGCTTCCTTCCGGGTCAGCCTGATTGTCTTCTTCAGCCAGCCCCAGGCGGAGACTGGACAGCGTAGCCCACTAGAGTTGAGCCCCTATCCTGCCACATGGGCGATGGAAGGTAGGAGCCTGGAGGCCGTTATTAGGCGGCCAGAGCCAGAGTTGGTTGTTTAGCTTTGCCGTTTAAATTTGGCGTTAGCGTTGATAAAGCGGACGCTCCCCACTACCCGCTACCCATGCTCGATCTACCCCCGTCGAATCCAAAAACGCCCCCGAATGAAAAAGGTTTTGGAACATCGGTGCAGCCGGCAAAGGTGTGCTGCTTTGCAGTCACTTTCCTTGTCCAATCAAGGATTAGCGACCGCATTGTTACAATACATAGTATAACACGTTTAAACTGCCTCATGTTTATGGACTTGATGGAAACAGAGGGAACTGAGCAACTGAACTTACCTTGCCACCTTCTGCTTTTCGCGAAGCGCGCGCTGGATATCGCGCTGTGCGTCGCGTTTGGCGGCGGCGTCGCGTTTGTCGTATTGCTTTTTCCCTTTGCCCAGGCCCAGGAGCAACTTCGCGTATCCGTTGCGGATGTAAATCTTCAGCGGCACGATCGTATAGCCTTCCTGTTTGGACAAGCCGAGCAGCTTGTTGATTTGCGCTTTGTGCATCAGCAGCTTGCGCATTCGCGTCGGGTCGGCCGGATTGAACCGGTTGCCTTGCTCGAACGGGCTGATATGCATGTTGTGGATAAAAATCTCGCCGTTGCGGATCGTCGCAAACGCATCCCCGATGTTCACTCGGCCATTGCGGATCGATTTGATTTCAGTTCCCGTCAAGACCATGCCCGCTTCGTAGGTGTCTTCGATGAAATAATCATGGGAAGCTTTTTTGTTCTGCGCGAGTACCTTGCCTTCACTTTTCTTACCCATGTTCATCCTCCTCCTGAAGCCCCACGGGGCAGTTTACCAGACATTAATTGTATCAACTCCGGCGGTCAAAAGCAAGGATGCGCTGCCGAAAATGAACCCCCGGACTATGAATAATTCCTCCGTAATTCCTACAACAATAACAAGGAGCAAAAAAGCGCCTTTTATTTGCCGAAAAAACAGGAATCAAGTGGTAAACGGCAAAAGACAAAATAAGGCCACTGTGTTCCAAGCTACAAGCACGCAAACTAAGGACGTAAAAAAAGAACCCGGTTCTCCCAAAACGTGAAAGAACACGGGCTTCTCAAAACGGATCAGAAACTCAGAAACCGGATGCGCCTAAACAAAACGTCTCAAAATGTCCTCCTGATGCCAATATCAAGGAGATACGACCGCGGCGTTAACGGAGCGCCGGACGAAGTCGGCGACCTCCCGGGCATCGGCCAGCCGCAGGGCCTGCTGCGCCATAACGGCCATCTCCGCCCTGGACAGGCTGCGGATCAGACTGCGGGCAGGAAGAATGGACGCGGCGCTCATGCTGAACTCGTCCAGCCCCAAACCGAGCAGCAGCGGAACGGCCAGGCGGTCTCCGGCCATTTCCCCGCACATGCCCACCCATTTGCCGTGGGCGTGCGCGGCGTCAATCACTCCCGCGATCAGCCTAAGCACCGCCGGATTGAACGGCTGGTATAGATGCGAGACCCGGCCGTTCATCCGGTCGGCCGCCATCGTATACTGGATCAGGTCGTTGGTTCCAATGCTGAAAAAATCGACTTCCGGCGCAAAAAGATCGGCCATCACCGCAACCGACGGAATCTCGACCATCATCCCGACACTGACGTTATCCGAAACCTCTGCCCCTTCAGCAAGAAGCTTCCTTTTCTCTTCCGCCAGCATTTGCTTGGCCCGCCGCAGCTCCTCCAGAGCGGCGATCATCGGAAACATGATGTGCAGCCGGCCATACACGCTCGCCCGCAGCAGAGCCCGCAGTTGGGTACGGAACAGCTCCTCCCCCGCGCTATCTAGGCACAGGCGGATCGCCCGGAAGCCGAGAAACGGATTGTCCTCCCGCGGCAGATTCAGACAAGGCGCCTCCTTATCGCCGCCGATATCGATCGTGCGCACGACCACCGGCTTTCCGGCCATCGTCTCCAGCACCTGGCGGTAAGCCGAAAATTGCTCTTCTTCGGACGGAGCGTCGGCGCGCCCCATATACAGAAATTCCGTACGGAACAGACCGATGCCTTCGCCGCCGCATTCAATGACCTCGGCGGCATCGGCTGGACTGCCGATATTTCCGGCCAGCAGCACCCGCTGCCCGTCGCCGGTGACGGTAGGCTGCCCGACGAGCAAAGCCCATTCCCGTTTCTTTTGCGCTTCTTCCCTCCGTCTGTCTTCATACTCCGCGACAAGCTCGCGCGAAGGATTCACCAGCAGGACGCCTTCATGGCCGTCGAGGATCAACAGATCGTTGTGCCGGACAGACTCCATCACGTCCGCGCTTCCGACGATCGCCGGAATCCCCATGGATCGGGCCATGATCGCCGAATGAGAGGTGCGGCTGCCGGCGCTGATCGTGAATCCCTTCACAAAAGTCCGGTTCAACCGGGCCGTATCGGAAGGCGTCAGGTCATGCGCGACAATGATGACCTCCTCCGTGATCCCGCCGAGATCCTGGAACGGTTCGCCGGATAAGGCAGCCAGCACCCGCCGCGTTACGTCGCGGATGTCCGCGGCACGTTCCCGCAGATATTCCGTGCCCAGCGCTTCGAACGCCGCGGCGATTTCCCGCGCCGTTTCCCGCAGGGCGAATTCAGCCGTCACCGCTTCATTGCGGATCTTGTCCCTGACCGGGCCGAGCAGCTCCGGGTCCTGAAGGACAAGCAAATGCGCTTCAAATATTTTAGCTTCTTCCTCTCCAAGTTCAGCGGCGGTATGCTCACGGATTTCCTCAAGCTCCCGGCTGCTTTGGGCTACGGCGGCTTCCAGACGTTCCAATTCCGCTTCCGCGCCAAGCGCGCTTTCCTTCTCGATCACCGGCTCATGGCTTTCCATCACATAGGCCTTCGCTATCGCAATGCCCGGCGAAGCGGGAATGCCTCGCACCATCTTCACGCTCATTGGCCAAGCCCCTCCCGGATGATAACTCCGCGCAAAGCGGCGATCGCTTCCTCTTCATCTTCCCCGGAGCTCGTGATCGTGAAGCGATGCCCATATTCAATACCCAGCGACATGACGCCGACGATGGACTTCAGATTGACGGTCTTCCCGTCGTATTCCAGCCGGATGTCCGATTTGAATTTGCTCGCGTGCTGCACCAGAACCGATGCCGGGCGGGCATGGATGCCGGACTCCTCCGTCACTACAAACGTCTCGTTCACCATGATCCGCCACCCTGCCTTTTCACCGCTGCCGCCAGCGTCTTAAATTGGTCGGCCGCATGCCGGACCGTAAAACCGTACTCTTCGAGCAAAACCTCCGCCGGCGCGGACGCCCCGAAATGATCCAGCGCAAGCACATCCCCTTGCTCCCCTATATACTCTCTCCAGCCAAGCGGTGAACCGAGTTCAATCGCTAGCCGCGCCTTCAGCAAAGACGGCAGCACGCTTTCCTTGTACTCGGCGCTCTGGCGCTCGAAACGGTCCCAGCTCGGCATGCTGACCACCGATACCTTGATCCCCTCTTCCGCCAGCTTCGCCTGTACGGCCAGCGCCAGGGCAACCTCAGAGCCGGTCGCCAGCAATAAACCTTCCGCCTCGCCCTGCGCAGGCGAAAGGACATACGCGCCCCTCGCCACGCCCTCGTAAGCCGCTTCCCGGGAAATGGGCAGCGTCGGCAGGCTCTGGCGGGACAGCACGAGCGCCGTCGGCGTATCTTGGCTCTCCAGCGCAAGCCGCCAAGCCGCGGCCGTCTCCATCGCATCCGCCGGACGGATCAAGGACAATCCTGGCATCGCTCGCAGCGAAGCCAACTGCTCGATCGGCTCGTGGGTCGGCCCGTCTTCCCCGACCGCCACGCTGTCATGCGTAAATACGTAGATGACCGGAAGCTTCATCAACGCCGCCAGGCGAATCGCCGGACGCAGATAGTCCGAGAATACAAAGAACGTCGCTCCGTACACCTTGACGCCTCCATGCAGCGCCATGCCGTTCATCATCGCTCCCATGGCGAACTCGCGTACGCCGAAGCAGATGTTCCGCGCGGCGTAATCGCGGCGGCTGAAATTGCCTTCGCCGGCAAGCAGCGTTTTGTTGGAGCTTGCCAGATCGGCCGAGCCGCCGATCAATTGCGGGATGGCCTGCGCCGCCGCGTTCAGCGTCTTGCCGGAAGCATCGCGCGTCGCCATCATCTGGCCGGTCGCGAACGAAGGCAAGCCCACATCCCAGCCTTCCGGAAGCTGCCCGGATACGGCGGCGGCAAACCGCGCAGCCTCTTCCGGGAACTTGTGCCGGTAGCTGTTCCACAGTTCATTCCAGGCGGCTTCCCGCTCCCGTCCGCGCTGCGCCAGCCGTGCAAAGTGCGCCTTCACTTCCTCCGGCACATAAAACGGCTCGCGGTAATGCCAACCATAGGCGGCCTTGGCGGCCGACGCCTCCTCCGTTCCCAGCGGAGCGCCGTGGCAGGCCGACGTCCCGCCCTTGTTCGGCGCGCCGAAGCCGATGACCGTCTTCACTTCGATCAAGGTCGGCCGTTCGGTATCGGCTTTGGCTGCGGCAATCGCCCGGCGGATCGCCGCAAGATCGTTCCCGTCTTCCACGCGCAGCGTCTGCCATCCGTAAGCCTGGAACCGCTCCAGGACATTTTCCGAAAAAGACAGGTCAAGATCGCCGTCGAGCGAAATATCGTTGGAATCGTACAGCACAATCAGCCGCCCTAGTCCCAAATGTCCGGCGAGTGACGCCGCTTCCGCGGACACGCCTTCCATCAGGTCGCCGTCGCCGCAAATGCTGTAGGTGTAATGGTCTACAAGAGGGTAACCTTCCTTATTATAGATGGAAGCCAAATACCGTTCGGCCATGGCCATTCCCGCCGCCATCGCGATGCCCTGACCCAGCGGGCCGGTCGTCGCGTCCACTCCGGGCGTATGGCCGAACTCGGGATGCCCCGGCGTTCGGCTGCCCCACTGCCGGAAGCTTCGCAAATCTTCCAAGGTCAGCCCGTAGCCGAACAGATGCAGCAGACTGTACAGCAGCGGCGATCCGTGTCCGGCGGATAATACGAACCGATCGCGGTTGAACCATCCCGGATTGTCAGGATTATGGCTCAGCTCACCGGCCCACAGCGCGTAGGCCATGGGCGCAGCGCCCATCGGCATGCCCGGATGGCCGGATTTCGCCCGCTCGACCATATCGATGGACAAAGTGCGGATCGTATTCACCGCCAGCATTTCGATACTGTTTGCAGCAGAATCAGTATTCATAAGGTTTTCTCCCTCTTTCTTTATTCGGATCGGGCGGAACGCTCGTAATTTGACACCTTGTCAATCCGCCGTTGATGGCGTCCGCCTTCAAACTCCGTCTCTATCCAGGTCTTCACGATTTCTCTTGCCAATCCGGGCCCGATAACCCGCTCACCCAAAGCCAGCATGTTGCTGTCGTTATGGAGCCGCGTCGCCTTCGCGCTGAACACGTCATGCGCGAGCGCGCAGCGAATGCCGGGCACCTTGTTGGCCGCGATCGACATGCCGATTCCCGTTCCGCAAATCAGAATTCCCCGCTCCGCTTCTCCGTTGGCGACCATCGCCGCCGCCCGAATCGCATAGTCGGGGTAATCCACCGCATCTTGGGTATCGCAACCGAGGTCGACGACTTCCGCGTTCATTTCCCGCAGCAGGGACGCAAGCTCCCTTTTCAGCATCAATCCGCCGTGGTCATTGGCTATGACAACCTTCATCGCAACAGTCTCACCCTCCTTTCCTCATTTTCATCATATCATTGTGAAAATTACGAATGTACGCGTTTTCATCCCAATTTATCGCCCGCGCCATGTGCATCATTGGGATGCGCCGCTTTCGGCTGCACAAGGCATCCTCGCCCGGCCGCGCGCCGTACCGGGTGCAGCCCATCCAAAATTCGCGACCAGCGTGTAGCGGTCACATCCCTTTCGGCAAAGCCGCGTTGTCCATGGCGGCTCTGAAACGGGCGGCATTGTGCCCGATGCCTTCGCTGTTGTACAGAGCGGAACCGGCGACGATCACATCGGCGCCCGCTTGGACAACCTTACCGACATTGGACAGCTTGATGCCTCCGTCCACCTCTATATCCACACTCACGCCCAGCGCATCGATCGTTTTCCGCACCGCCCTGATCTTCTCCAGAACAGCAGGGATGAAGCTTTGCCCGCCAAACCCTGGATTTACGCTCATCATCAGCACCATGTCGATCTCTCCAATCACGTAATCCAGCACGTCCGGCGGTGTCGCCGGACTGAGAGCGACGCCGCTTTTGACGCCGGAAGCCTTAATTTCCTGAATGGTCCGGTGCAAATGGCGGCACGCCTCCGCTTGAACCGTAATGATATCGGCGCCTGCAGCGGCAAAACGGGCGATGTACCGCTGCGGCTCCTCGATCATCAAGTGCACGTCGAAAGCCAGATTGGTATAGGGGCGGACGGATGCGATGATGTCCGGCCCCAGCGTAATATTCGGCACAAACGCTCCGTCCATCACATCGATATGAATCATATCGGCTCCTGCCTTGTCGGCCGCCTCAATCTCGCTGCCAAGTTTGGAGAAATCCGCCGCAAGAATCGATGGCGCCAGCTTCGGCTTATTCATCGGTTTTCTCCTTTCGTCCCCTGCTTTTTTAGCGCCGTCCGACGAACGATTTTGAAGATGGCATAGATAAAAACGGCGCAGCTTGCCGGGAATTGATATTTAAGCAAAAGTCCGCTAACATACCTGCCGTGCGGTCCCAAAATATAGTCCAGGAAGCTTTCCACCATACAATCACCCGCTTCCGCTAAATTGAAGACCCTGCTTTAAGAAACGGGGGTTAGAACAACCTTGATCGCCTCGCCGTTTCTCATCAGCTTAAACGCTTCAGCCCATTCCGTTATAGGGAATTTGTGCGTCACCAGCGCTTTCGCGTTGACGCGCTGTTCGTTCATAAGCCGCAGGGAAGGCTCCCAATCGAACGGATTCTGGCTGCGGCAGCCGATGACGCTGATTTCCTTCTGGATAATTTTCTCAAAATCAACCGGAATTTCCGGCGATGCGAATATGCCCACCTGCACATAACGCCCTTGTTTGGCCAGAACGTCCAGTCCCATCGCAACAGCCGGCACCGCGCCGGTGCATTCCAGCACAACATCCGCGCCGTATCCGTTCGTCAGCCCGTTAGCCAGCTCCTTTAAGTCCTCGTTTTGGATGTTCACAGCATAGTCGATCCCCAGTTCAAGCGCCTTTTCGAGACGGACCTTATCTTTGCTGAGCCCGGTAATGATCACAGTTGCGCCCAGGCTTTTGGCGATCTGCGCCGTCAAGAGCCCGATCGGTCCCGGGCCTAGCACCACAACGACCTCGCCTTCCTTAATGCCGGCCTTGGAAACGGCATGATGCGCGCAAGCAAGAGGCTCGGTCAGGGCAGCCGACAAATAATCCACGTTGTCCGGCAGCTTATGCACGCTTTCTTTGCGGGCGACGACATATTTGGCGAAACCTCCGTTTTGCTGGGTTCCCAGCCCTCTGCGGCTTGCGCACAGATTGTATTGCCGTGATTTACAATACCTGCACTCCCCGCAAATGAAAAAGGTCGTTTCCGAAGTGACGCGATCCCCGACCTGGATTCCCTCTACGTTCGCTCCCACCTCTACCACCTGGCCGGAAAACTCATGGCCCAGGGTAACGGGCGCCTTGACTTTATACTTGCCTTCATAGGTATGCAGATCCGTTCCGCACACGCCGGCATACTTCACCTCGATTTTGACCTGATCCGGCCCGATCTGCGGTTCCTCGACCTCCATGACCTCCAGGTTTCCAAATCCAAGCTCCTTTTTAACCAATGCTTTCATCTTCGCCCCTCCAATTTGTATCTATTTATTTGGTGGTGCGCCGCTGCCTGCATAAGGTATAATGAGGAAGAATAAGCGCGGATGTAAGGATCGGTTTTCCGCGTTTATTCGGCAGCTTTGCAGCCCCCAAAAAAGGTCATAAACGGCCCGTTTCCCGTCTGTTCGGGGTGAGCTTATTTGAAAAACAGGCCGTTTGTTGTCCAAGCCATCCGGATGCAAAGACTGTTGTTTCACACGGGCTAATATAAGTGCCAGCTTATATTAGCTCTGGAATGCAGTTGTTTGCCGCCCTTAGTTAAACAAGGCAAACACTTTATATATGACGTAGTTGATCAGATTCCCGCTCTGGTCGATACTGGAGATTTGCGTTGTTCCCTCAGGCATGTTGAAATGGGCATCTATCGCCATTTGCGTATTCAGCGGCGCCAGGTCGGTCGCCATATATAGCGACAAGGCGATGAGCACGGTCCCGGCAATCACCGAGTGGATGATGTTGCCTTTGGCCGCGCCGACGATGAAGGCTACAATGAACGGAATCGTGGCCAGATCAACGAAAGGCAGCACCTTGTTGCCGGGCAGGAACACCGCCAGCGCAACAGTAATCGGAACCAGAATCAGTGCGGTGGCAATGACCGACGGATGGCCGATGGCCACTGCGGCGTCAAGCCCGATGTACACGTTGTCGGCGCCGAACTTGCGTTTGAGGAAATCGCGGGCCGATTCGGAGATCGGCATCAGACCTTCCATCAAGATTTTGACCATCCGCGGCATCAGGAACATCACGCCACCCATCGCCATACCGACCTTGATCACCTCGCCCGCGTTGTACCCGGCCAAAATGCCAAGCGCGATCCCCAGCACCAGCCCCATGAAAATCGGTTCTCCAAAGACGCCAAAGCGCTTTTGAATGCTTTCCGGATCGGCATGCAGCTTGCTCACTCCCGGAATTTTCTGAATCAGCTTCACCAGCGGAATGCCGAGCGGCGCATAAGATACAGTGCTGCCCGTCGGCACGGAAATGCCGGGCAAATCGAAATAGCTCTCCAGCATCGGCGCGGTCCAGTCGGCAATTTTGAGCACGATAATCTGGAAAATGATCGCAGCCAGCAAGCCTAAAACGACGCTTTGGGTAAGCGCATACACACAAGCGCCTGTAAAAGTGAAATGCCAGAAGTTCCAAATATCGACGTTCATCGTCTTGGTCGTTTTCGTCACCAGCATGATCACGTTGACCAATAGCCCTGCCGGAATAATGAACGGCGCGATCGGCGAAGCCCACGAGATGGAAGCCGAACCGGGCCAGCCGACATCGATCACGTTGAGCTGGATGCCAAACCGCTCGACCATCCCGTTCGCCGCCGGTCCAAGATTATTAACCAGCAAATCCACGACCAGAGAGATGCCGATAAACCCTACGCCGATCGTCAGACCGGAACGGAAAGCCTTGCCCGGCTTCTGCCCGAAGATTATCCCAGAATAAAGATCGCCACCGGCAAAATGACGGTCGGACCTAAATCCAAAAATGAGCGTAAAGCGCCAACCATATCTTGCATTCCAATCCCCCCAAAATGTAAAAATGTATTATTTCAACAGTTCCTGCAAAATTTTGGCTTTTACTTCGTCGATGCCGATCCCGGTCAGAAACGCTCTTGCGTTGATGACCGGAAATGGATATTCTTTGTTGGCGATGGTCGTGCTGACGAGCAGATCCGCACCTTCAGCCAGCGAGGGCACTTCGGTAATTTTGCACTGCACTAAATTGGCCTCGATATGGTTGGCCTTGCACAATTCCTTGAGCGCTTCAGTGACGATGGTTGAGGTGGCGATGCCCGCCCCGCAGGCGACCAGAATGGTCTTTTTAGTCATATGATTCGACCTCCTTGATTTCTTCAGGCTGCAATTTGTCGTTCATCAATGCTTTGACGGCGGCGGCGCTCTCCCCATGGCGAAGCGCATCAAGCATCCGTCCGTCCTGGATAATTTGCATCAGGCGCGTCAGCAGCCTAAGCTGGGATTTCTTCTGGTCCATGGCCAGCATAAATACGATCTCCACCGGGGTCGTCGCGCTCTCTTCGCCCATGATGCCGAACTCCACCGGCCGCTTTAAAATGCCGATGCTGATCGCCTTGCGGTTCACATGCTCGATATCGGTATGGGGAATGGCGACGGAGCAGGACACGGTCGGAAGCCCGGTGGGAAAGGTCTGCTCGCGTTCGATGATCGCCCGGATGTAGCTCTCCTTCACAACACCGTGGGCCAGCAGATTGCCGGCCATTTCGCTTAACACTTCTTCCTTGCTGTCTCCCTCCAAGCCAAGCAAAATGAAAGATTCCTCAAGCCATTCGGTACTCATGTACGATCCCTCTCTCTTCATCTATGGAAAATGCGGCGGCGATTTCGTGGATTTTCTCGGGCGTATCCGCTTCAATCAAGGCCATCACCTCCTCTTGGTTGCCGGCAAGCTTCATCAGTTGGTTCAAGGAGCGCAGATGCCGGTACTTATCCTTGGCGGCAATGACCACAATGACATGGATCATGTACCCTTCCGCGTAACATACCGGTTCCTCCAGACGCAGCAGGCTCATGGACACTTCATGGACTCCGCATTCGGGATCGGCGTGCGGGATGGCCACTTGATGGCCGATGATAATGTAAGGATCCCTGCTCTCACTGGCTTCCAACATAGCCTGCACATAGCCCGCAGTGATGCTGCCGCGGCGCAGCAGCGGCTCCGCGGCCATACGGACGGCTTCCTCCCAAGATTTTGCGCATCTGGCCAGCGTGATCGTATCTGGAACAATTAGATCGCTTAAGTCCGGCATCTCCGGGGCCGTAAAGGGGTTGTTCCTTGGCTCGCGTTCAGGCATGAGATACTGCCTAAGCTCCAGGAGCAGCGACTGGCTGTTTTGGATAACGGCATATTTTCCGATGATCTCCATGATTCTGTCCATGTTGAACTCGGAAGGAACATAACCGTGGAGCTCCTCCATCACCTGCTTGCGCAGTCTGTATCTGTCCTCCTTCCCGAGAAATGTCTTAATGAGAAACAGCTTCTTGTCGGTCGGCAAATAAACGGTGGAGAACACGACATCGTACTCCAGCGCGTAATTGTGGAACTCGCGGACGGACAGCGCATCGAAAAAGACGAATTCCGGGAACAGTTCGCGCAAAGTGCTCTCCAATAGCCTGGAGACACACACGCCCTTGGGGCAAACGACAAGCGCCCTGATCTTCTGCCGAATGCTGTCCCCCTGCCTTGTGCACCAGCCGCCGATCAGCATCGTCAAATAAGTCGTTTCGCTCTCCGGTATTTCGGCGCCAATCAGTTCCACGAGAGGGCCGCAAGATTTTTTGACCAGATGATGCAGTTCCTTGAACTCCTTGCTGACCGATTCCTGCAGCGGATTCGTAATGGAGAGACGGTATTTGATCCGGTAATAGGCCGGCTTCAGGTGCAGCAAAATTTTGTTGTGCAACTGCTCCTTGTCCTGCAGCGTGACACAGGCGTTACGCTCGAACTGGGACAGCATCTCGGACAACGCCCGGTTTAGCTCCGGCAACGTATCGTCGGACAAATAATCGGTGGAAGAGATATTGGTCGTAAGCAGATGCAGCGTAATGAACATTCTCTCTTCCATCGGAATGGGCTCAAGCTCGCTGAGCAGTTCCTCCACGGCCCTGTACTCCTTGGTATCGGACAGTTCATCATAGTGAATATGGAACCCCTCGACAACTCGCCCCTGCTTCACTCTTCTGAGCAGCAACAGCAAAATATAGGGCATGGACTCCAGCTTTTCGTCGGTGAATTTCAGGTTCAGCTTGCTTTCCACCGCTTCGATTTTGCGGCGAAGGGCGGCGACTTGGGAAGGAGCGGCTCCGGCAAGCTCCCTGAGCCAGTTCTCTCCACCATACGTTTCCAGCGTTTTGTGGACGATGTCGATCAGGGCCTGCCGCTGGTTAAACTCATTTCCCTCGATGTAGTAGCCGTGCATTCTGGAGTATTTGATCTCCAAATGCAGCGGGCTTATGGCATCCTGCGCATTTTTCAAGTCGCGGAGAATCGTATTTTTGCTCACACCGAGAGCATGCGTAAAATGAAACAGCGACAATTCTTCGTTTTTGCTCAGCATCATCAAAATAATCAGATTGGCGCGTTCTTCCGCGGACAAATTGTAGTTGCCCTTCGTGTTCCGCTCCCGGTCCATCGACAGCGCGGTAAACAGCGCCTTGCCGATCAGAAATTGCCCGGTCCTGCTTCTCTTGATTTCCGGCAAATAATTGGCTTTGAGCCAATCATTGATTTTGCTCAGGCTGTACTCCACCTGCCTTCGGCTTAAGCTGTACTTATGCTCCAGATCCTTGTTCTTGATTCCGGGATTGGTCAACAGCTCACGCAACAGTTGACTGCTTCTCGCATCAAGCTCCATATTCTCCTCCTTTCTCCAAGTAGCTGGTGGTGGAATCAGCCTCTTTCGCCCAAAATCATCTTATCATCCCGCATCCGGAAAATGTACGCGTTTTCATCCCAATTTCTAGCATGCGAATTGTACAACATTGTGATTTTCCTCGCTCCCTTATAGAAGGACAACAAGCAAGCAAAAAAAGACACCGCCATCGGTGTCTTTAGCTCCAAATCGATAATCTGGAAACGTGTTTACTTTTTCTTCTTGCGCACAAACGCGGCGGTGGCGTTCCCGCCGCCGCTCTTGCCCTTGCCTCCGCCCCGCTTGCGGCTCGGGGCGGCATCCCCGGCGCCCTCGTCGCGGGCGCCGATGAAGATCCCGCTCGCGGACGTCTTCTTCCGCCGCGAGCTCTTGCCCTCGCCGGTGCGGTAACCAGGGCCGGCATCGCGGGCGACGGCGACCGTCCCGGAGGCATAGCCTCCCTTGCCGGAGCCGAAGCCAAACATCGGCGCCGGCGCGCTCGCCGCGGCGCCGGTGTCCTCGCCCGCGCTGCTGT
>NZ_JALXVO010000031.1:0-50487 GCF_025151705.1 Paenibacillus sp. p3-SID1389
GATATCAGCTGTAGATAAAGTTAGATGTCATTCAAGGGAGCGATTTAATTGGACCATACAGATCAGGCATGGCAGGAAGAACAGCGCCGCGTGGAGTACGTGGCCGACCAAATCGACGCCAGAATCCGCAAGCTGGAGCGGGAGGTTGGCAGCGTACGCGGCGATGTCGTTGAGATGCGGAAGAACTTTTGGGACGAAGTAACGGTGAACTTCAGCGAAGCGGATGATGTCGGTGAAACGTCAACTAGCTTACGGCAGCAGTCCCAGGTGCTCGCAGAGCGGGAGAAAAGCCACCAGCATGCCTCTATCGCGTTGGGGAAGCTGAAACGTCTAAAGCAGTCTCCTTATTTCGGGCGCATTGATTTCGCTGAAGACGGCGAACCGGTGGAAGCCATCTATCTTGGGATTGCTTCATTGCTCGAAGAGGGGGATGAAACGTTCCTCGTCTATGATTGGCGTGCCCCGATTTCCAATCTCTATTATGACAGCGTTCCGGGTCCGGCTTCCTATGAGACGCCGTCCGGTACGATCAAAGGGACGATGACGCTAAAACGTCAGTTCGTGATCAACGGGCGCCGCATCAGGGTGATGTTCGACACCGGCGTCACGATTGGCGACGAGCTGTTGCAGCAGGTGTTAAGCCGCAGCTCTGATGCGCAGATGAAGAGCATCGTGGCCACGATCCAGCGTGAGCAAAATAAAATCATCCGCAACGATCGCAGCCGGATGCTGATCGTGCAAGGGGCCGCCGGCAGCGGCAAGACATCGGCCGCCTTGCAGAGGGTCGCTTACTTGCTTTATAAGCACCGCGAGGTGCTGCAAGCGGATCAGATGATTTTGTTCTCGCCCAATCCGATGTTTAACAGCTATGTTTCAACGGTGCTTCCGGAGCTGGGCGAAGAAAATATGCTGCAAACGACGTTCCAGGAGTATCTGGAGCATCGGCTCGGAAGAGAATTTCAGCTTGAGGACCCGTTTGTACAAATCGAATTTGTCCTCTCTGCTCCTGAGGATGAGGCTTATCAAGCTCGGGTCAGCGGAATCCGTTTTAAATCGTCGGTACAGTTCCTGCATGCGATCACGCGGTATAAGGAACTGCTGGAGCAGAAAGGGATGATCTTTAAACCGCTCCGCTTTCAAGGCAAGGAAATTGTTGGCGTGGAGGAAATTGCCCGGCAATTTTATGCTTATGATCCCGCGATCCGGCTGGCCAACCGTTGTGAGCTGTTAAAAGATTGGCTGCTGAAGGCCATCGCGGCCTTTGGTAAGTCCGAGCTGGATCAGCCTTGGGTAGAGGAACAAATTCAGCTGCTGGATGCAGAGGACTACCAGCGGGCTTACCAGCGCATGCGGCGCAAGCAGCATGGTAAAAGTCCTTCATTCAGCGATTACGAGGATGAGAAGACGATTTTGGCCAAAATGGTTGTCAGCGATCGTCTTAAACCGCTCCGGAAATGGGTCAAATCGCTGCGGTTCGTTGATGTGACGCGTCTATATATGCAGCTGTTCAGCGACCTGACGATCTTCCGGAAAGTCCATCAAGAAGAGCTTCCAGATCAGTGGGAAGATATCTGTGAGCAAACGCTGCAGAAGATTGCGGGGGGCGAGCTGTTCTATGAAGATATTACGCCTTTCCTCTATTTAAAAGAGCTGCTGCTTGGCTTCCGGTCCAACACGTCGATCCGTCACGTCATTATCGACGAAGCGCAGGATTATTCGCCGTTCCAGCTGTTCTTCCTGAAGCGGCTGTTCCCGCGGGCCAAAATGACGGCGCTCGGCGACTTGAACCAGGCGATTTATGCTCACGCCTCGGTGCTTCAGCAGTCTTCTGTATTCAGCGATTTGTACGGTGCGGAGGAGAGCGAGTTGATTACGCTGGAGCAAAGCTACCGTTCCACCCGCCAAATTGTTGAGTTCACCCGCGAGATGATCCCTGGAGGGGAGGCGATCGTTCCGTTTAACCGGGAAGGCGAGATGCCGGAGGTTCACCTGGTTGACGATGCAGATAAGCTCCACGCTTCGCTGGAGGCAACGATCGGTCAGCTGCGCGCGGACGGATATGAATCGATTGCCGTCATCTGTAAAACGGCGGAGGAAAGCAAGCAAGCCTACGATCGGCTTAGCGCTAAGCTGCCGGCCAAGCTGATCAAGAAGACGACGTTATCCTTTGAGAAAGGGGTTCATGTCATTCCGGCGTATTTGGCCAAAGGTGTGGAGTTCGATGCGGTACTGATTTACGACGGTTCCGACCGGAAGTACACGAGAGAAGCCGAACGGAAGCTGTTTTATACGGCCTGCACAAGAGCGATGCACTTGCTGCGCATTTACTCCGTAGGCGAACCTAGCCGGTTTATCCGGGAAGCTTCGAAATCAACCTATATTCTGGTTCCTTGACAGCGGTATAATTTCGGCTAAATGTATCACACTAACCGGGTCTGTTTAAACTTCATTCGTGAAGGGTGGCCTGATGGTTAGATGCTCGGCAAAAAAGGCGATTTGATTGCATTGGCCTCCATACCGCTTATTATGACGCTGGGAAATTCCATGCTGATTCCGATATTGCCACAGATTGCCCGTGAGCTTCATGTCAACTCCTTTCAGGTCAGTATGCTGATCACCGTGTATGCGGTGGTTGCGATCTTGCTGATTCCGATTGCCGGCTATCTTTCCGATAAATTCGGCCGTAAAGCGATCATTGTGCCCAGCTTGATTATCGCGGGAATCGGCGGCTGTATTTCTGGCGTGGCGGATTGGTTTGTGAACGGGCTGGCCGTATACTGGCTGATCCTAGGCGGTCGCTTCCTGCAAGGGATCGGAGCGGCTGGCGCCTTCCCGATCGTGTTGCCGCTGGTCGGCGATCTGTATGAAAGTGAGGAGGAAGTCAGCCACAATTTAGGCTTGATCGAAACCTCCAATACGTTTGGCAAAGTGCTCAGCCCGATCATAGGTGCACTGCTTGGCGCTTGGATCTGGTATGTGCCGCTTCTGTCGATTCCGGTATTATGTTTGATCTCGCTATTGCTGGTGCTGTTTTTGGTGCGGGAACCGAAAGATCGGGAGAAGGCCAAGCCGCTGAGGGAATTTATCTCTGCCGTCAAAGCGGTGCTGAAGCAAAAAGGCCGCTGGCTGTATGCCATCTTTGCGATCGGCTGCATTTCGATGTTCCTGTTGTTTGGCGTGCTGTTTTATTTGTCTGAGCAACTGGAAGCAAAACACGGCCTGGACGGTGTGATCAAGGGGTTGGTACTGGCGATTCCGCTGGCAGCTTTATGTCTGGCTTCTTATGTGACCGGGAAAAAAATCGGCAAGGACAAAAAGCTGATGAAATGGTCTGGCGTCGCAGGCTTAATCCTATCGACCGGCGCCTTATTTGGCATCGGCTTTTTCAACAACATCTATTTTGTGATCGTTTGCCTGATCGTCTGCGGCGCTGGTATCGGCATCGTCCTGCCCAGCTCCGATGCCTTGATCACCGAAGGTGTCGACAAGGAAATGCGCGGTACGATTACTTCACTCTACAGCAGCATGCGGTTTATCGGTGTATCGGCGGGGCCGCCGGTGATGTCGCTGCTGATGAAGGCTGGCCATATGACAATGTTTTTCGTCATCGCCGGAGTGTCGCTGGTGGCGGTCATCCTGCTGCTGACGATGGTCAAGCCGGAATCCGGGCACGGTGGCGCAATCAAGCCCAAGGAGCCCCGAAAACGTACGAAAGTGGTAAAGGCTTTCCATCACAGCTAGGCATAAGGGCATGGACTCTCGGCAGCAGCGGACCGATCGGTTACGCTGCTGTTCTATTGTCCGGGCTTTTTTGGTATGATTAGGAGCGAAAGTGCCGCTGGGACAGAGGTGTTCGAGCGGGCAAAGGTACGAACATCATGATTTTGGAGGGGTAGACATGAATGCCAAACAGGCGGCGGGTTACCGCGCTGCAGAATGGGTAAAGGACGGAATGACCGTTGGTCTCGGGACGGGGTCAACCGCTTATTATGCGATCGAGAAAATCGGCGAGATGGTGGGGAACGGGTTGCAAATTCGTGCCATCGCAACTTCGAAGGCTTCAGAGGAGCTTGCCGCGAAATATCACATCCCGCTAATTGAGGCGAAGGACGTGGACCGATTGGATCTGGCGATCGACGGGGCCGATGAGGTGGATCCGCAAATGGCGCTGATCAAAGGCGGCGGGGGAGCGCTGCTTCGGGAGAAGCTCGTCGCGATCAACAGCGATCGGTTTATCGTCATTGCCGATCATAGCAAGATGGTTCCTACATTGGGGCGTTTCAAACTGCCGATTGAGTTGGTGCCGTTTTGTTACGAATGGACCCTGCGGGAGCTGAAGAGCCGTTACGATGTTCCGTTCGAAATGCGGATGCAGGGGGATCAGCTGTACGTGACCGATAACGGGAACTACATCGTGGATGCGGCCTTCGGACAAATCGCTGACCCTGCCCGGTTAAGCGACGAGTTGAAGGCGATGACAGGCGTTGTCGAGCACGGACTGTTCGTTGGCATTGCGCAAACCGTCGTGATTGGTTATGAGGATGGGCGTACAGAAATTAAGGAGGCACCATGTTCAAATCAATAAAAGCGAGGGTGGACGAGCCTGTCATTCGGGAGCTGCTGGAATATGCGGTGATGTTTGACCCGGATGCGCTGGAGGACGCGGCTCGTTTGTACCGGGAAGAGGATACATATCAGCTGTATGGATATGAAGAGGAAGCGGGGATTGCCGGAATTATCGGCTATCGTGTCAACGCTTCGCAGACGCTTGAAATCATCCATCTTGCCGTCCATCCAGAACAGCGGATGAAAGGGTATGGACGAGCCTTGGTGCTGCTCGCCCTCACGGAAGCATCTCCGGAGCGGATGGAGGCCATTACCGATGAGGCAGGCGCAGATTTTTTCCGGAACATCGGGTTTCAAATTACCGGGTTTTGGGATGAAGCCATCGGGGAAGAACGGTTTCGCTGCATCTATGAAGTGGAAGAGAACGAAGAGGATGAATAAGGTCCGGCTGAAAGGCTGCGGGGAGAACCCCGCGGCTTTTTTTGCGTAATCATCGTGATAAAAATTCGCTCAAGGGATTTGACTTTCAGGCGGCAATCGCCTATAGTTTCATATGTAGTTTCATTGTCGAACTATTCTACTGGTGAACTAACTGGACATGTTTCTTGTTCAGAAGACAAGGGGGGATTTAGGGGTGAATCTTGAAACGAAGCAGTTGATTGAGCGGTATATGGCAGCTTTTTTCGAGGTCTCGAAGCGGCTGAACGGGCAAATCCGCGACATGATTCAAGAGGATATCACCATGGAGCAATTTCAGATTTTGAAGTACATTTCCTCCCGCGGCAGATGTACCTCGACGGAACTGGCAGATGCGTTTGGGGTAGGCAAAAGCTCCATCACCGCGATGATCACACGGATGGTCGACAAAGGATTGCTTCAGCGGACTCGGGATCAAGACGACCGTCGGGTCGTTTATTTAACGATGACAGAGCAGGGGCAACGCAATTACGACATTGTCCAAGATCAGATCATCAGCACCGTTTCGAAGTATTTGGTGCATTTCGAAGCGGACGAAGTGGAAGGATTTATTAGCGCGTTTGAGAGATTAGCCAGATTGGTCGGAGAGGGGAGTTCGGGAAAATGAGATTCATACTGAAGGCAAGATGGTGGATCTTGCTGTTGTGGATCGCTTTGGCGGCAGCATTAATGCTGACGGCGCCTTCCATGGCGGATTTAGTGCGGGAGAACGGGGAGATCACCGTTCCGGACGGGTATTCCTCCTCTGAAGCTTCCGCCATATTAGCGGAGGCGGCCAAGCTGAAGGGCGGAGCGGCAGAGACTCAGATCGCCCTCGTCTTTCATGATGATCAAGGCATCGATGATGCCGAGCAGAAAGAGATTGAACAAGGCATCTCCGCGCTGCGCGACCATATGGAGGAGATCGGCATCGCTTCAATTACCGATCCGTTCAGCACGCCGGAAGCGAAAGATAAGTTGATCTCCAAGGACGGTAAAACGATATTAACCTCTTTGTCGGTGCTTGACGAGCAGCGTCCGCTCAAGGAGATCGAGCAAGATATTCATCAAACCCTCGATTCGCTGAAGGTCGAGCACTATCTGACCGGGCAAAAGCAAATTAACGAGGATATGATCGTCAGTTCGGAGCAGGGTCTGAAGAAATCGGAATATTTTACCGTAATCTTTATTTTGCTGATCCTGTTCGTGGTATTCCGCTCGGTGGTGGCACCGTTTATCCCATTGCTGACGGTTGGGCTCAGCTATCTGGTGTCCCAATCCGTCGTTGCGTTCCTGGTGGATACGGTGAATTTCCCGATTTCGACGTACACGCAGATCTTTATGGTGGCGGTGATGTTTGGGATCGGGACGGACTATTGTATCCTGCTGATCAGCCGCTTTAAGGAAGAACTGCAGCATGCGGATGACCAATGGGAGGCGATCGTCCAGACGTACCGTAAAGCAGGGAAGACGGTGCTCTTCTCCGGGCTCGCCGTCCTGGTCGGCTTCACGACAATTGGATTATCGCAATTTATGTTGTACCGCTCGGCGGTAGCGGTAGCTGTCGGCATCGCGGTTATGCTTATCGCCTTGGTTACGGTCGTGCCGTTCTTTATGGCCGTGCTGGGCACCAAGCTGTTCTGGCCTGTCCGCGGTTCGCTGGAACATAAGGAAAACCGGTTCTGGGGCGCCATCGGTCGCTTCTCCTTGAAGCGTCCATGGGCAGCTCTGTTGATCGTTGCTGCTGTAACGGTACCGTTCGTGATTACGTACACCGGCAATGTATCCTTCAACAGTATGGAGGAAATCGGCGGCGAATATGAATCGGTCAAAGCGTATAACATCATCTCCGAAAGCTTTGAACCCGGTGAGTCGTTGCCGTCCACCATCGTGATCAAAAATGACGAGCCCATGGATAATGCGGAGTATATGGCACTCGCTGAGAAGATCAGCCGCGAGGTTGAGAAAACGGATGGCGTCGCCAGCATTCGGGGGATGAGCCGCCCGACAGGGGAAGTGCTTAAGGATTTCGCATTAAGCAATCAGGTGAAGACCGTCGGTGAAGGATTAGGCGAAGGCGGCGAAGGGCTGGGTAAGATCCAAAACGGATTAGCGAAAGCCAGCCAGGCGCTGTCGGAAAACGCCCCTAAGCTGAAGGAAGCCGCCGATAGCACCGGGAAGCTGGTGGACGGTACCGCGAAGCTGAAGGACGGAATCTCTCAGCTGTCCGGAGGTCTTACCGCGATCGAGAAAGGGATTCGTGAAGGTTCGGCTGGGGCCGGCCAGTTGAAGCAAGGATTACAACAAGCGCAAAAGAGCGCTGAGGATTTGGCGAACGCCCACAATCAACTGCTTGACTCTTATCAGCAGTTGGCTCAAGGGGTTTCCGGCCTGGGTAACGGTCTGAAGGAAATCCGCGAACCTTTGGGGGCTGCTTCGCAGGGGTTAGCCGCCTTGACGGGTCGCTTCAGCAGCCTGGAGGGCAAATATCCTGATTTAGCGTCGGATCCAGATTATTTAACGATTCGCACGACGGTATTGGAAACCGGCAAAGGTCTGGAGCAACTGACGGCCGGGCTTCAGCAGATCGAAGCACAGCTTGAGCAGGTTGCGGCCGGGCTGAATCAAGCTAACCAAGGCTACGCGCAGGCGGCAGCCGGCGGGAAGCAGTTGGCTGAGGTCCTGGACCAAATCGTTGCTGGGCTGGCGAAGCTGCAAACGGGATTGGATCAGGCTGCCAAGGGTCAAGGCAAGATCGTGGGGCAGCTGCCTGAAGTCGAATCCGGTCTGGCGCAAATTCAAAACGGGCAACAGCAAGTACAAACCGGATTCAGCGAATTCTCCGGTCAAATCACGCAGCTTACTGATGGGCTGAATCAAAGCGTTGACGGCCTGGCTCAAGTGTCCGGCGGATTAACAACTGCCAAGGACTACTTGACGGAGGTTGGAAGCACGGACAACGGTCTGGACGGCTGGTACGTTCCGAAGGAAGCGCTGGAGAACGAACAGATCGAGCAAGTATTCGATACGTATCTGTCCGCGGACCGCAAAGTCATGAAGCTTGAAGTCGTCTTCTCCAGCAACCCTTATGGCCGGGAAGCGATTGACCAGATCGATGCAGTGGAAGCTGCGGTGCAAACGGCGGTGAAAGGGACGCCGCTGGAAAACGCCGACATCGCGATCGGCGGCGTATCGAGTACGTTTAACGATCTGAAGACGATTTCGGGGAACGACTATACGCGCACCGTCTTTTTAATGCTGGCTGGGATCTTCATTATCCTGGTGGTATTGCTTCGTTCGTTGGTGATGCCAGTCTACATCATTTTGTCCCTGGTGTTGACGTTCTACGCTTCGATCGGGTTTACGGAGTGGGTCTTCGTCGACGTCTTTGGGTACTCCGGCGTGAGCTGGGCGACGCCATTCTTCGGTTTCGTTCTGTTGGTAGCGCTGGGCGTTGACTACAGCATCTTCCTGATGGACCGCTTTAACGAGAACAAAGAGTGGAACGTCAGCGACGCGATCTTGCATTCGATGCGCAATATGGGGACAGTGATTTTGTCCGCAGCGATCATTCTTGGCGGGACGATGGCCTCAATGTATCCGTCCGGCGTGCTGTCCATGCTGCAAATCGCCACGCTGGTGTTAACCGGCCTGGTGCTGTACTCCGTAGTCGTTTTGCCGTTCCTCATCCCGGTGATGGTGAAGCTGTTTGGGCAAGCGAACTGGTGGCCGTTTCACCGCCGCTTCGGCGAAGGGACGCAGCAAGAGAACAGTGTAAATTTGTAAACCGCAGGTGTACAAAAGCAACGCCGGCTTCTTCTCCAATTTGGAGGGAAGCCGGCGTTTTGTTGTGGATACCTTGACCTTAACCAAGCGTGCTGCGTTTGAGGAAGCTGCGCAGCGCCCATCCGCGCTCTTGACGCTTCTTATATTTCGGTAGAGAACGGTACACCTCAATCGACTCCTTGTAAGCGCGTTTTGCCTCTTCCTTGCTGCCCAGCGACTGATACAAGCAGCCAAGCAAATAATACGCTTCACTGGAGGAGGATTGGATTTCGCCAAACCGCGCGGCGTATTGCAGCGCTTTCTGCGGATCTCGCTCACGGAAGGCGGAGGCGAGGCGCAGGTAAGGTTGACCGTATTTCACCCGTTCGTTCAGGCTTAGGGCGTGCAAAATATGCGCTTCCCCTTCCTCGATCCGTCCCAGTCCTAAACAGGCCGTCCCGAGGTCATCCCAAAACTCTGCCGACGACTCAGAGAAGTCCTTCGCCTCTTCGAGCAAGCGATGAGCTTCGGCATATTTCTTGCGTTCCAGCAGTAAGCGGGCAAGCTCGCGTTTGGCAGAGACGTCGAAGGGGCTTGCGGCCAACTGCTGCCGGAGACGACCTATATTGCGGCTGCGTTTGATCGGTTTGCTCAGGCTCGGAAACAACCCAACATATCGCCGATCAATGAAGTAAAGGATGAGGAGCAAGACGATGATGGCGAGAAACGGATTGCCTAGCAGCCAAGACAAGAGAAAAAACAGGAATATCTTACTCATGAAAAGTCCTCCGCAATCACATGATAATTTCCAATTATATCACAGGGGAAGGAGGACGAGGAAAAAATAAAAACAGCCGCCTCGAGGCGGCTGTCACATTGATTTATTGGAAGTTGCGAAACGAGCCTGTGGAGCCGATCGAACCTGTACCGGTGATCGAACCCGAGGTGTGAGATCCCGTGGAGTTCATGGAGCCTGCGGAACCCAAGGAGCCCATGGAGCTGGCAGCGCTGGAGCCGATGGAGCTCAAAGAACCGGTGTGCGTGGAGCTTGGCTGGTGACTGTTCATGGAAGAGCCGATGCTGCCACCGCTATAGTTGCTTTGACCGATTCCTTGCGTGCTGTAGGAGGTTTGACCGATGCCAGGCTGGGTATAACTCGTGCTGAATCCAGACATCGAGTGTACGCTGCTTTCCAGTTGATTCGCAAGTTGGGCTACGCGTTGATATTGTTGCATCGCTGTTTGATGTCCTTGGAGCGCGGATTGAATCACTTGCACGGCTCTACGCTCACGTTGAGCCAACTCTTCCAACTGCATCGCGTTTTGTTGTTCCTGCTGCAGCATTTGCTGGTACATCATCGTAGCTTGGCGGGTTTGCTGTTCCAGCTGGCGCATCGATTGTTCGATCTCACGAAGTTGTTGACTGACATTGTTGTACATCTGCTTAAGTATCCTCCTCTAGTTAAGTTAGGTTGTGAAACCAACGTTAGGTTACCCCTCGAACTCTCCGCTATACATCGAACTAAGCGGACCTCCGAGCTCGTCAAGGTAAGGGTCCAAACCCTCGTCCAACCAAATTCATAAACTATTCTGGAGGTGAATGCGATTGGACAAAAACGGGTTTATTCAGAAAATCGCCCCCCTTGCCGCTGCCAACTCGAAGGAAAGCGGGATACCGGCTTCATTGACGATCGCCCAAGCGATTTTGGAATCGAACTGGGGGACAAGTCGCTTAGCTGTTCAAGGCAATAATCTGTTTGGGCTAAAAGGCACCGGTCCAGCAGGCAGCTTGATTCTGCCCACAACCGAGTATCGGAGCGGCAAAGCGGTGACGGTGAACGCGGCTTTTCGCAAATACCGGTCATGGGCAGAATCGATTGCGGATCACGCCCGTTTATTATCGGCGCCGCGCTATGCCGGGGCGATTGGAAAGACAGGTCCGGAAGCGGCGCGGGCCGTTGCAGCGGCCGGATACGCGACGGATCCGCAATATGCCAACAAGCTGATCCAGTTGATGAATACCTACAGCTTGACGCAATATGATGCAACGAAGGGAGATGAACCGATGACTGCAGAGGAGAAAAAACAATTTGCTGCGCTTCAAGACCTCGTCCAAGCGCAGGCGAAGAAAATCGCCGAGTTGGAGAAATGGACAAAGCCGGGGATTCCCGCCTGGGCCAAGGAAGCGGTGGAGGCGGCGGTGAAATACAGCAAAGACGATCCGCTGTTGATGAACCCGGAGCAGGGCAGCGTGGATTTTTACCGAATCATTACCGTGATGCACCGTCGGGGCTTGTTTGACAAGGGGATATAAGCCAGGACTTAGACGGTTGTCATCAGCGTCCCCCGGTGGTACGATGGGTTGGAAGATTAAGGAACTGCCGCGAGGGAGGGAGTAACGATTCGCAAGCGATTATGGATATCCGCGGTTGCCGGATTGGTTTTGTTGCTGGCAATGTATACATGGTGGTATATCGAGAACGTATCTCCAGTGAAGGTGACGAAAACCTTTGACGGTGCGGCCTGGATGGAGGAGGACCCGACTTTTGCACCGCCGGTCCATCTTTCGTTAGACGGGTATTATGACAAACGAAACGCCCAATTTAAGGGTGCAGTAAAGATTAACGGACAGGTGTATGACAATTGCTTCCTCGTCAACGGGTCCGGACATCGTTATGAAGGCGCTAACTTGATTCGGCTTGGGGCAAGCTATTTCGATGCAGAGATGGTACGCATCGCGTGGTCCATTCCTCAGTCAGAGCTCCCTCCTGAGTTGACCCACCCGAAGTTCCCCGATGCGGAGATTTGGTTAATTAGCCCGGCTTCATCCGGTGAAGAGGCGAGCAACTTACGACAGGAGTTAGTAGATCGTTACTTCGCGAAGCTAAAGCTGAAATAAAAAAAGGACAAAAGCCCTCGTAGAATTCCTTGCTACAAGGGCTTTTGTCCGGGCATCCCTTGCGGGATGCCCATCATGGGAGAGGAGAAACCGGACGAAGAGCTTATGGGGAAACGTAAGTCTTCTCCGCGGTTGTCTACGACATTTGGTGATGTCGATACTCTAAGTGTGTCCGGGCAGAGGGGTTTTATACCTCCATTCGCAAAAAAGTTCGATGATTTTTTCATTTTTCATTCCAAGGCGGATTATGGTACGATATCGACAGGAATTTTCCAGGCATAAAAGGTGAGTGAACAAATCGATGAGAGTTATTTCGGGCCGAGCCCGGGGCAGGTCGCTCAAAGCCGTACCCGGCATGGGGACCAGGCCAACCACAGACAAAGTCAAAGAAGCGATATTCAGCATGATCGGTCCGTATTTCGACGGCGGCTCCGCGCTGGACTTGTTTGCCGGAACCGGCGGTCTCGGGATTGAGGCGTTAAGTCGCGGCATGGACAAGGCGGTGTTTATCGATAAAGATTTTAAGAGCATTGAGACGATCCGTCAGAATTTGAAGGCGACCGGATTCGAGACCATGGCTGAAGTCTACAAAAACGACGCTGAACGTGCGCTGAAAGCTCTGGCGAAACGGGAGGCGTCATTTGATCTGGTGTTCTTGGATCCGCCGTACCGCCTGAAACACGGGGATGCGCTGATGACCCAGATGGACGAGCTGCAGCTGCTCAAGCCGGAGGCCACGATCGTGCTCGAATACGAAGCCTCGTATGTTTATCCTGAGCGGTTTGGGCCTTTTGTGCAAATACGTAAAGCGGAATACGGGGAGACTTCCGTATCCATTTATACTTACGATACCGAGTTGAACACGGTTCAAACCGACGATCAGGAGGAAAAACAACATGAGTGAACAGCGGCAACCGCGAGTGGCGGTATATCCGGGCAGCTTTGATCCTGTAACGAAAGGGCATATGGACATCATCCAGCGGGCCTCGCGCCAGTTTGACAAGCTGATCGTGGCCGTGCTGAACAATTTGAGCAAGAAGCCGTTATTTACGGTCGATGAGCGCAAGGCCTTGCTCAGAGAGGTGACCGGGCATCTTCCTAATGTCGAAATTGACAGCTTCCGGGATCTGCTGGTCAATTACATGGACTACAAACAAGCCCATGTGATCGTCCGGGGCATTCGCTCCGTCACCGACTTTGAATATGAGCTGCAGCTGGCTTCTACGAATCATAAGCTGAACAGTGAGGTGGAGACGATCTTTATGATGACGCATCCCAAATATTCGTATTTGAGCTCCAGCGTCGTCAAGGAGATAGCCAGCTTCCACGGCGATGTCAGCGATCTCGTTCCGCCGGAGGTTGAGATGGCGTTGCGTGAGAAGTTCAAGGATAAGCTGGGGCCGAGCTAAGCAAGGCTCAGAGCTTAAGGTTTCTCTTGTCGCCGCCACAGGAGCGCGATGGACAAGAAGCCAACCGTCAGCAATGTCAGCATCCACAGCTGCCATTCCATCACCCCGAACGCTTGCTGCCAGCTGGGCAGCTTGACGGCCGGGGTGTCGCTTCCTATTGGGGAGGCTTCGCTGCCGCCAAATGCGGGGAGAACGTTTGGCAGCCAGCGGGTGACCGGCTTCCACAGCAGCAGGGTCAGGACATAAGCATAAGCTGCATGGAGCAGACGGCTGAGCAGGAACGACCGTTCTCCGATGCCTGCGGGGCCGAGGATGGCGCGCACTTGCAGGTAAGCGCATAGGCCGCTCCACCCTAGCACCGCACCCAGTAACGAGGCGCTGAGGGCCGGAGGAAGGGAAGGGGCCAGCCCGGACAGGGCATAGGAGCCTAAATGGACCTCGAGAGCGCTTTTCACTGCAACGGCCATTGTTTGATTAGGGAACGCGAGCAGAATAACGTGAATCACGACTGCGAAAATAAGCATATATCCGCCGATAATCATCAGCGTTTGAACGCCCGAGGCGACCGCGTCGCCCAGCAGCTTGCCAAAGCTGCGGCCGTCTTCGCGGCGGGCCTCCTCCATCCGGCGCATGGCCAGGCGCAGGATGGATTCACGCGGCCTGGCTGCAGGCTTTACCGGCGGAGACACCGCTGATTTCGAGCGGTCTGGGAACACCAACTGCAGCGTAACGCCGGCGGCGAGGCCGGCAATCCAGTGCACGGCGAGCAAGAGCAAGCCGACCTCAGGGCGGCTTAAGAAGCCTGCGCCAATCACAACGACGAGCAGCATCGGGCTGCAGAAGTGAGCTGCCGCGGCGAGACGTTCGGCTTCACGCGCGGTGACCTTGCCCTGCTTATGCAGGGTCACCGCAGCTTCGGCTGCGGCAGGGAAGCCGGCCGTCATCCCCAGCGGCAGCACCCAGCCGAAGGAGCCGGGAAGACCCAGGGCGCGGCGGGTGAAAGGCTCGAGCAACGCGCCCAGACCATGGGCGAATCCTGAGGCGATCAGCATTTGCGACAGAACGATAAATGGCAGCAAGGCTGGGAATACGATGCGCCACCATATGGCCAAGCCTTCCCCCGAAGCTTTGAACGCTTCGCCGGGGGCGTAAACGACGCAGATCACGAGCAAAACGGCCAAAAATCCGGTTAACCATGTAGAGAGCGGGCTGGCGGCCAAACGTCGGAAATTCATATGTATAGATCCACCTTCTTTGTCATTAGATAAAGATCGATAGCGAATATACGCATAGTACATGCTATGCATCAGCGGCGAAGGACAGACTACCGGTTTCGCATGGCAGGTGCAGGCAGAGGAGCGGCGGCTGAGAAGATGCGAAAGCGCCGTCACACAGGAAGGGAGGAGAAACGGGATGCGACCATCCAGAGCCAAAGCGTTAAAATCGGGACTGTATGTGCTGATCCTTGCGGTGATCGTCTATATTGTCGTCTATATGTCTACCCCGTATATGATCAATCAGCCGGGGACGGCAGAGGAAATCAAACCGATGGTTTCCATCCCGTCGGGAGATCCTGAGGAGAAGGGCACTTTTATGCTCACAACGGTTTCCGTCAGTTACGCCAACGTATGGATGCTGGCGACGGCTCGCTTCAACAAGCATGCCGAGATCGTGAAGAAGGAACCTGATCGCAATGACGAGGAATACGAAACGCAACAGCGATACTATATGAACAGCTCCCAATCCAATGCGATTATGGCGGCCTATAATAAAGCCGGCGTCAAGTACGGTATCGTCCCGGAGTACGTATTTATCATCGGCTTGTCTAAGGATAGCCCGCCCAAGGGAGATTTTCACTCCGGGGATATAATTCGAGCGGTGAAGGGACAGCCAGTCAAACGGTTTGAAGACCTTGGCGCCTTGCTGCAGGACAATCAACCGGGGGATGTGGTTGATGTCCGTCTGGAACGGGGAGGCAAATCGGTCGACCAGCAGGTGGAGCTGGTAGAGATTAAGGCGGCTGACGGCGTGCGCAAGGCCGGATTAGGTGTATCGGTAGGCGAACTGCGGAAGATACAGGCAGCGGATCAGGCCAAGGAAGTGAAGTTTGCTGACACGCGGATCGGCGGTCCATCGGCCGGCTTGATGTTTACGCTTGAGATTTATAATCAGTTGACGCCGGGGGACTTGAGCAAAGGCTACCGGGTGGCCGGCACCGGCACCATCGCCGAAGACGGCACCGTGGGAGCGATCGGCGGCGTCCAGTTCAAGATCGTGGCGTCGGATCGGGAGAAGGCGGAAATATTTTTTGTTCCGGAGGCAAATTATAAGGTTGCGAAGGCCAAAGCAGAAGAAATCGGTTCGAAGATGAAGCTCGTCCCGGTGAAGAAGCTGGACGATGCCTTGGATTATTTGGCTTCGTTGGAGCCGAAGGCGTCATAATCCAAGGGCGGGCGAATCCAGGTTTGGCGGCGTGAGGCTTGGAGCGTAACGGCGCGATTAATCCGTCAGGCGAATAGGGGCTTGACGGTACTCGCGCAGCAGCTCCTCTGCGCTTCGCTTTGGCATCGCATTTGCATATACGGCAGCGGCCCGAATGTCGAGATTCAGCTGCGGGTGCTCCATTTCAGCAGCCCGGGTGAGGATCGGCAGACGGGCCGTTTGTTTCATCCGCTTGAGCAGCTGCTGCCCGGCCGCGCTAAAGCCAAGCACGCGCAGATACCCTGGGCCTTGCGCGAGCGCCTCGGGCGCCAGCAGCTCTCGGGGATGCTGCAAGAGAATATGCAGCAGCGTGCGCTGCAGTTTCGTATGCGTGTAGCGTTTCGTCTTGAGCTGCGCGAGCAGCTCGGCGACGGTGGGCTCTGCCAAGCGGGGCAGCGTCTTTTTGATCCGGTATTCCAGCCCTTCGGTCACCTCGTGAAGGGCGGCCAGCTGCTCCGGCGACGCCAGGAGCAGCTGATGGAAGAGCGGCGCGGCCAAGCTCTCCCACGTCACGGGCCCGCGTCCCGCCGCGAACTCGCGGGCGAGGATGTCCACCGTGGACGGCGGGAGATACGGCGCGGCCGCGGTAAGGCCGCCGCCGGCGATCAGCCGCCGCACGGCGGTGGCGCTGGCGATGCTCGCGTTCGTCGGCGCGACATCGCCGTATCCCGCGGCCCGGCGCCGGACGGTGACCGGCGCGATGCCGCTGCGAAGCCGCCGCAGCGCGATCAGGTAATGCAGCCCCAAACTGTTGTTGGGCTGCTCCAAGAGCGCTCGCGCTGCGGCGGCATCAAGGGCGCTGCCGCCGAGCGTGCGGGCGGCTGCGGCCGCGTAGGCCGCGGGGTAGCTCGCCCCGGTGGCGAGCTCCTCCGCCAGGGCCGCCCGCAGCGCCTGCGGTTCGGCGGCCAGCCGCTCGGCCAGCGGCAGCAGCGCCGTCAGCGCGCCGGCTTCGCTGCCGAAGCACAGATGCGTCGTGATCCCCGTCGCATCCAGCAACGCCACGGCTCCGTAGGCGAACCACTCCGCCGGCTGGGCCGCGTAGGCGACCGGCAGCTCCAGTACGACGTCGACGCCGAGGCGGAGGGCCATCTCGGCCCGAGCCCATTTGTCGACAAGCGCCGGCTCGCCGCGCTGCAGGAAATCGCCGCTCATCACGGCGATGACCGCGTCCGCCTGCGTCAACCGCTTCGCCTCGGCGAAATGGTAAGCGTGACCGTTATGGAGCGGATTATATTCAACGATAATCCCTACGATCTTCAAAGGACTCGACTCCTTATTCTCCGGGGTGATAGTTTCAAATTTTCATTTATGAATATACCACAATATACCATGAAATCGGCGCGGTACGGCAAGGGGGAAGTGAACGACAGCTTTTCCGCAGGATTATCGCTTTATTGTTGACAAAACTTACTTAAAATCGGTATAATAACTTTTGTTTGTTTGGAGTGATGCTGATGATTATTCATTTACGTCAGGTGAACTCGTCCGGAGCTCCGGTGAAGATTCATCAAGCCTTGGACGTAAGCCATGTCGTTAAAGGTCGCAGGGACATTACCGCGATCAGTCCGCTTCAGGTCGATTTGCAGGCGGAAGCTGCCGGCGGAGACGTTGTCGATGTCAAAGGCCAGCTGACTGCAGAGCTCGATATGACCTGTTCCCGGTGTCTGAAGCCCTTGAAGCAGGTCGTGCAAGCGGAGTTTTCAGAGAGCTTCAAACAAGGCGACGATCCCGAGACAGACGTACAGGCGCAGGAAGAAGACGATGACTTGCATTATGTCGCCGACGACAAAGTCGATCTCGTGCCGTACGTGGAAGAGACGCTGTTGCTTCATCTTCCGTATGCCGCTCTGTGCGAGGAATCCTGCAAAGGGCTATGCCCGGTTTGCGGAACGGATCGGAACGAGCGGGATTGCGGCTGCAATACGGATAAGATCGATCCGCGACTCGCAGCGCTCGGCGATTTTTTCAAAAAATAAGCAAGAAAACAAGAAATAAAGCCCCGGTTAGGGTTGACTTGAATAAGGAGGTGGGAACCATGGCAGTACCTCAACGGAGAACGTCCAAAACGCGCCGCGACAAACGCCGCACGCATTTCAAATTGGCTGTGCCGGGCATGGTAAAATGTGAACAATGCGGAGAATTGAAGCTTGCTCACCACGTTTGCAAAGTTTGCGGAACTTACAAATCTAGAGAAATTATTGGCCAATAAGCTTAAAGCAACAACTCAAAGTAGTACTTCATTTCGATGAGGTGCTATTTTTTTTGTCTTTGTTGTTGCCGCCTCCCGTGCCGCCTTCCGTCAGGTTTATGGCAATTTCGCTTTTCTTTTGGGACGGGATGCTTTATACTACATTTTAGTACCAGGTTCTAAAGAGTAGCTTCGCCAACTATTACATATAAGGGAACGTTGATATTATAGATAGACCATCATTGCTTGCTGAAGAGGGGGGGATACCCATCGAACGTTTGCCGAAGCGGGCGAGGCAGCAACAGCTCGTCCAAATGATAGAAGCTAACCCGTTTATTACGGACCAAGAGCTGACCCGTCAGCTGAAAGTCAGCATTCAGACAATCCGTCTTGACCGCATGGAGCTGGGCATCCCGGAGCTCCGGGAGCGGATGAAGCTGATGGCGGAACGGTCGTATGACCAGGTTCGTTCCTTGCCGCTGCATGAGGTCATCGGGGAGATCGTCGATCTGCAGCTGGACAAGAGCGGGATCTCCATCTTTGAAATCCGTGAGGAGCATGTGTTCTCCCGGACGGGGATCGCCCGTGGACATCATGTGTTTGCCCAGGCGAACTCCTTGGCGGTGGCTGTGATCAACGACGAAATCGCTTTGACATTCTCTGCAGACATCCGGTTTATCCGTTCGGTGCATCTCGGTGAGAAATGCATTGCGAAAGCTTATGTCAGACCCAATTCCGGCCAAAAAGGCAAAGCGAAGGTTGAGGTCTTTACTTACGTAGGCGAAGAAATGGTATTCCAAGGGAATTTCGTCATCTACCGGTCCACCGGAGAGGACACTTCAGAAGGAGGAAGTCAGCATGAGAATCGCCATTGATGCGATGGGCGGAGATCACGCGCCGCAGAGCACGGTCGAAGGTGCACTGGCCGCAGCCAAGGAATGGAGCGATACCGAAATCATTCTGGTTGGTAATGAGCAAGTGCTGAAGCCGATGCTGCAAGGAGCGCCGGCAAATTTACGAATTTATCACGCGTCCGAAGTGATCGAAGCGGAGGACGAGCCGGTTAAGGCGGTTCGCCGCAAAAAGGACTCTTCGATGGTTGTCGCCGGACGGCTTGTCCGCGAAGGGGAAGCGGAGGCGATGATCTCCGCCGGCAACACCGGTGCATTGATGACTACGGGACTGCTGGTGGTCGGGCGGATGGAAGGGATTGAGCGGCCCGCGCTTGCGCCGATGATCCCGACGGTGGATGAGCGCGGCGTGTTAGCGCTTGATCTTGGTGCCAATATGGATGCCAAGCCGGAGCATCTGGCCCAGTACGCCCTGATGGGAAGCATCTATCGCGAGAAGGTGCACGGCATTAGCAAGCCGCGGGTGGGTCTGCTGAATGTCGGCACCGAAGCGAAGAAGGGCAATGAGCTTACCAAATCGGCTTTCCCGCTGTTAGAGACGATGCCGATTAACTTTGTTGGGAACGTGGAAGCTAGGGATATCTTGACCGGTGCTTGCGATGTACTGGTGTGTGACGGCTTTGCGGGAAATATTTTGCTGAAATCGCTGGAAGGTACGGCGGGCACGATGTTCTCGATTCTGAAGAAGGAATTTTCAAAATCGTTAAAGAACAAGCTGGCTGCAGCCGTATTAATGCCGTCCCTGCGCGGATTGAAGAAGACGATGGACTACAAGGAGCATGGCGGAGCGCCGCTTCTTGGTTTAAGTGGTTTGGTCGTGAAGGGGCATGGATCCTCTGACGGAGGTGCCATTAAGAATGCTGTACGCCAAGCGCGTACGGCGTTGCAAAGCAAATTGACGGAAAGTATAGCACGTGAAATCAGCGGGGAGTGAATGAGGATCGTGACAAAATTACGTTCGGTTGGAATTATCGGGACCGGGAAGTACGTTCCGGAAAAGGTGCTGACGAATGCCGATTTGGAGAAAATCGTAGATACGAATGACGAATGGATCGTTTCGCGTACAGGAATTAAAGAACGGCATATCGCCGCACCGGACCAAGCGTCCTCCGACTTGGCTTATGAAGCGGCCGTTCGGGCGTTGGATTCCGCGGGTTTGAAAGCGGAAGAGCTGGATTTGATCATTGTGGCAACGATCACCCCGGACATGGCGTTTCCTTCGACCGCTTGCATTTTGCAGGACAAGCTCGGTGCGAAGAAAGCGGCTGCCTTTGATTTATCCGCCGCTTGTTCAGGGTTTGTTTACGGAATGGCCACGGCGAACGGATTTATTCAGACTGGAATGTACCGGAATGCACTGGTGATCGGTGTGGATACCTTGTCCCGCATCACGGACTATACGGACCGGAACACTTGTGTTCTGTTTGGGGATGGGGCCGGGGCTGTCGTGCTCGGCGAGGTGCCGGAAGGCCGCGGATTCTTGTCCTTTGATCTCGGCGCGGAAGGGGCCGGCGGCGAGTTGCTGAAGCTCGAAGCGGGCGGTTCTCGCCTTCCTGCTTCGGAGGCGACCGTGGCGGATCGCAAGCATTACATTTATATGAATGGCCGCGAGGTGTTCAAGTTTGCCGTACGCGTGATGGGAACGGCAACCGAAGAAGTGCTTCGCAAAGCAGGGAAGACCAAAGAGGACATCGATCTCTTCGTCCCTCACCAGGCGAATATCCGAATCATCCAATCGGCGAGAGAGCGTCTGAATTTGCCGGAAGAGAAGTGCGTGATCAATGTGGATAAATACGCCAACACTTCGGCAGCTTCGATTCCGCTGGCTCTGGTTGAAGCAGCAGAGGATGGACGCATGAAGGAAGGCGACACCATCCTGCTCGTTGGCTTCGGAGGCGGACTAACCTGGGGAGCATCCGTGCTCGTGTGGTAATCTAGGCGATCGCCATTCGGATACGCGAGGATGGATGGTCATTCACCGGACTTTTACGATAGGGAGTGCACAGGATGGGCAAAATCGCTTTTGTTTTTCCGGGACAGGGTTCCCAAAGCGTTGGAATGGGCAAGGATATATATGACGCGCTGCCGGAAGCACGGGCGCGGTTCGAAACTGCAGATGAGCAGCTGGGCTTCAAGCTCACCGATCTGATCTTCGGCGGACCGGACACGGAGCTGAAGCAGACGGCCAATACACAGCCGGCGCTCTTGACGACTAGCGTGGCGCTATATGAGGCATTTGCCGCCAAAGGCGTTCAACCGGATTATGTTGCCGGTCACAGTCTAGGCGAATACAGCGCGCTGACCGCAGCCGGTGTTCTTCACTTTGAAGATGCCGTGAAGCTTGTTCGGGCGCGCGGCGAATTTATGGAGCAAGCGGTGCCGGGCGGGCAAGGCGCGATGGCAGCCGTCCTTGGCGGCGAGCGTGACGCACTTGCTAAGCTGTGCGCCGACATTACTGCTGGCGGTGCGCTGGTTGAGCTGGCGAATGTGAACTGCCCTGGGCAGATTGTGGTCTCGGGAAGCCGAGAAGGGGTTGACCTCGTCATTGAGCGGGTGAAGGAAATCGGGGCCAAACGGGCGATTCCCCTGGAGGTCAGCGGACCGTTCCACTCTTCTTTGATGAAGACGGCTGCGGAACGGCTGGGCGAACGGCTGGCCGCTGCTTCGTTCAGCGATGCCAAGGTGCCGGTTGTCGCTAATGTGACGGCTCGTCCCGTACAAAGCGGGGCAGAGATTGCCGAATTGCTGGTTCGTCAAGTTTATTCTCCTGTGCTTTGGGAGGATAGCGTGAGTTGGCTCCTTTCCCAAGGCGTGGATACGTTCGTAGAGATCGGGCCTGGCAGCGTCTTAACCGGATTAATCAAAAAAATCGATAAATCGGCGCGGCTGTTTAACGTTAGCGGATTGGACAGCCTGGAACAAACGGCTGCAGCTTTAACCGAATAGGCCGATTTAGCCTTAGGTTTTACCATCGCCGCAAAGGTGCCGCTTGGCGCAAAGAATGGCGATAGGATCATAGAGGCAATCTAGAGCTTTGATTTTTAAATGCTTCGCATAGGTTAGGCGAAAGGAGATGAACCGTATGAGCAAACCGCTGCAAGGGAAAACCGCTTTGGTCACGGGGGCTTCACGTGGAATTGGCCGCAGCATTGCGCTTGCTTTGGCCGAGGCGGGAGCTGACGTTGTTGTAAACTATGCGGGGAATGAAGAAGCCGCCGCCCGCGTCGTTTCCGAAATCGAGGCGCTTGGTGTGAAATCCTACGCGGTTAAAGCGCATGTAGGCAGCAGCGAGCAGTTCGAGGAAATGGTGAAATCCATGCTGGATGCGTGGGGCCGGATCGATATTCTCGTGAATAACGCAGGGATTACAAGAGATAATTTAATTATGCGCATGAAGGAAGAAGAATTTGATCAAGTCATCGAGACGAATCTCAAAGGCGTATTTAACGGCATCAAAGCCGTGACCCGCCCGATGATGAAGCAGCGCTCGGGACGAATTATCAATATCTCTTCGGTGGTCGGCGTGCTCGGCAATGCGGGTCAGGCGAACTATGTCGCCGCCAAAGCCGGGGTTATTGGCTTGACCAAATCATCGGCGCGCGAGCTGGCTTCGCGCGGGATCACCGTGAATTGCGTCGCCCCCGGGTTTATCGATACCGATATGACGGGCGAGCTTCCGGAGGAGTATCGCCAGAAGCTGCTGGCGGATATCCCATTGGCCCGCTTGGGACAACCTGAGGAGATCGCCAGCGTGGTTCTGTTCCTCGCCTCGGACAGCGCGGCATATATGACCGGTCAAACGCTGCACGTAGACGGCGGAATGTATATGTAAAAATCACGCCTTTCGCTTCTATGGCATTTTAACTTCAAATCTCTTATAATACCAAAGAGGAGGTGAACCGGATGTCCGATATCTTGGATCGCGTAAAACGCATTGTAGTGGATCGCCTCGGCGCTGATGAAGCCGAAGTGACGCTGGAAGCGTCTTTCAAAGACGACTTGGGTGCGGATTCGCTTGACGTAGTTGAGTTGGTCATGGAATTGGAAGATGAATTCGATCTGGAAATTTCCGACGAAGATGCAGAGAAGATTACGACTGTAGGTGAAGTTGTAAACTACATACAATCTCATACCTAATGTCATCCAAAAGTCCCGTACCTCCTACATAGCAGGCGGGACTTCTCCTCATCTTCAGCTTCTGCAAGCATTCGTGCTTAAGAACTTAGAATGATTAGTACACATGAAGTCCATACGAGGTGAATGTGTTTGAAGCATAGAGTAGTAGTCACAGGAATGGGGGTCGTGACGGCGCTAGGACAAGACCTCGATACGCTATGGAATAACCTTGTTCAGGGGAAATCCGGCGTTTCGAGAATCGAAGCGTTTGATGTCAGCGAATACCCGACGCAAATTGCCGCCTCCGTGAAAGATTTTAATCCAGAGGATTATGTGGATCGGAAGGAAGCGCGGAAGATGGACCGCTTCGTGCAATTTGCAGCCGCTGCGGCAATCAGCGCCATGAAAGACAGCGGACTCACCATCGGTGAGACGGCCGATCCGGAACGGGTTGGCGTTATGATTGGTTCGGGGATCGGCGGTCTTGGAACTTGGGAAGACCAGCACAATATTTTGCTGGAGAAAGGTCCAAAACGCGTCAGCCCATTTTTTATTCCTATGATGATTGCCAATATGGCCTCGGGCCATGTATCGATCATGTTTGGAGCGAAGGGTCCGAACACGACGGCGGTAACTGCGTGCGCGACCGGAACTCATTCCATCGGCGATTCGTACAAGCTTATCCAGCGGGGTGATGCCGATGTGATGATTTGCGGAGGCGCGGAAGCAACGATCCGTCCGACCGGTATGGCGGGATTCTGCTCGATGCGGGCGATGTCGACCCGCAACGACGAACCGGAGAAAGCCAGCCGGCCGTTTGATCTGGAACGAGATGGCTTTGTCATGGGCGAAGGCGCCGGGATTCTGATTCTGGAATCACTGGAGCATGCACAGAAGCGCGGTGCTAAAATCTACGGTGAAGTTATCGGCTACGGCTTGAGCGGGGACGCTCACCATATGACGGAGCCGGATCCCAACGGACCGGAACGCTGCATGAAGATGGCGATCCGCGATGCCGGGATTGCGCCGGAAGAAGTGGATTATATCAATGCCCACGGGACATCGACCCCGGTTGGCGACCGCTCGGAGACGATTGCGATCAAACGTGCGTTTGGAGACCATGCTTATAAATTGGCGGTCAGCTCGACGAAATCGATGACCGGCCACTTGCTTGGGGCTGCCGGCGGGGTGGAAGGCGTCATTTGCGGGCTCACCTTGAAGCATGGCATCATTCCGCCAACGATCAACTTGGAGCATCCGGATCCGGAATGTGATCTGGACTACGTTCCGAACGAAGCCAGACGTGCGGATGTCCGCGTCGCGATGTCCAACTCGTTTGGATTCGGTGGACACAATGCCACGATCATCATGAAGAAATACGAAGCATAAGGGGTTAAGTCCGGTGAATGGAGATCTGAAGCAGTTACAGCAAAAACTTGAACTGGTATTCCAAAATCGGCAGCTTCTGAAACAAGCCTTCACTCATGCGTCATACGTGAATGAGCATCGCTTCAGTCAATATGAGGATAACGAACGGCTGGAGTTCTTGGGCGATGCCGTTCTCGAATTGACCGTTTCGGAGCATTTATATCGGTTATTCCCGGATCGTCCTGAAGGCGAGCTGACCAAATTGCGCGCCGCGATCGTCTGTGAACCGTCGCTCGTGAAATTCGCCGAAAACCTGGAGTTTGGAAAATACGTCCTGCTAGGCAAAGGCGAGGAGTTGACGGGTGGGCGAACTCGTCCTGCTCTGCTCGCGGATGTGTTCGAATCCTTTATTGGCGCTTTGTACTTGGACCAGGGCCTGGAAGCAGTTACTGCGTTCCTTCATCGCCATGTATTCCCTAAATTGACCCTTGATGGCAAGCTGTCAACCGGCGACTTCAAGACGGAGCTGCAGGAATTGACGCAGCATCATGGCATGGGCACATTGGAATACCGGATCATTGAAGAACGGGGACCGGCCCATGAGCGCGAATTCGTTGCGGAGGTCCGCATGGATGGGCGTCCGCTTGGCCAGGGTACTGGCAGATCCAAGAAGGAAGCCGAGCAGCAGGCCGCCGCCGTGGCATTGGAGTTGCTTAAGAGCTCTGAGCTTGGCGGTTAACCAAGTCATTTTGAAACAAAAAAGGTCGTCCCTGTCACTTGAAGCTCAAGCGGGGGACGACCTTTATTCATATCCACTGCCTTCCGAAAGTCTGTAACGCTGACCACAGTTGTTATTTGTAGTGAAACGTGAAGTTGAAAGATGTAACGCTTGTAGGAGAGCTTATTAAGCGATTTCTCCTTAAAAAAACGGGGTTTCACAGAAAATAAGCATGCTGATCAGCGTTAGATAATGGAACGTGTGCATTTTGCCCAAATAAGCATCCTGGTAAGCGTTAGAGCATATGCGATGCGAGTACGGGTACTTAAAGACGGATACTTATTCAGTACAGGGATGCCGTAACGATTCAACAAAGCTTAAGGCAGCCGCTTTCTGAGCTCGGTCATCAGCGTCAACGTATCCATGCCGGCGTGGTTGCCGAGCAGGATGATCGTATACCCGCCGCCGAGCTCCCGGGACATGCCGGTGGCGTAGCCGGTACCGCTGCCATTGTGGAAGACGCGTGTTGTCCCGTTTTCCTGCTGAATCATCCAGCCGTAGCCGTAATTTTTCTCAGAATACGGGGTGAACATTTGGTCGATCGACGCTTGGCTAAGTACGCGTTCCGTTTCAAATGAGGCGATCCACTTCAACATGTCGTTGGCAGTGGAATATAACGTGCCGGTCCCGGATTGTGAGATATAAGGGCCGGCCGGCGCCCAGAGTTGGTCCCCGGCACTAACGTAGCCCTGAAGGACCGGAATCGAGGGCGTCGCTTCGCCGGTGTCTTTTAAACCCAGCGGCTCCCAAATGCTCTGCTTCAGATATTCCCCATAACTCATCCCCGAGGCTTTCTCGATGATCCCTGCCAGCACGACATAACCGCTGTTGCTGTACATAAATTTGCTGCCCGGTTCACTCAGCAGCGGTTTGGAGCGGATCGCTTCGATGGTATCTTGCAAGGACAGGCCCGCAACACGTGGAAAGTTGGGGTTGATGCCGGACAGGTGGGATAGCAGCAGGTGAATAGTAATCCGATCCCCACTAGGAAAACCGGGGAAATACGACTCTAATGTATCGTCTAGGTGAAGCTTTCCCTCCTCCGCGAGCTTCATGACGGCCGCCGCCGTAAACGATTTGGTCAGCGATCCAATGCGCGACTTTTGATCGGCCCGGACGAGCTGGTTATCGCCGTCATATCCGTACCCTTTGCGCAGCAGGATCTGGTCACCTTTAGCAATCATTGCGATGCCGGAGTACTTCTGGGCTTGCAAATAGCGGTCAGCTACCTCGGTTTCCGAAGAACGGAATGTCGCTGCGTCCGGGGTCAAGGCAACGTGCATCGTTCCTGACATTGCCACGGCATCCACCTCAGCCTTCAGCACTTCGGCTAAAGCCCGCAAAGGCACCAAGGTGACGCCGCCTTGATCTAACGAATTTACGCCGATCCGGAGCGGGTTGCCGTTGACGCTGAACAGATCCGTCCCCGCGCGGTGCAGGATCGTGTCCCCGTGTACCCGAAGCTCGGCAGCACGTTTCGTAGTATTCCATCGTACTTCTGCACCCAGGTATTCCGCCGCTTCACGCAAAGGGGCATAGGTCACGCCGCGATAAATGAGGGGCTTGGTTGTCCAGGCAACGGATTGCCCCCCTACGGTCACAGTTACGGATTTCCCCGCCTGCGTCTGCGAAGCGGAAGCCACTGGCAGTCCCGGCGATCCGAGGGAAGCCGTCCCAAGGCATACAGATATCATGATGCCGGCCAGGCGGGAAAGTTTTTTTATGCTCATCAATGTTGCTCCTTTTACCGATATAAGAGGTTGGATTTTTTTCTATCACACTAGCAAAAAGTGCCTTAAATTTCAAGCGAATGAGAGAAGCGTCATGCCGCGCAATCTTCCGCGACGGATAGCCTGTCCTCCAGGGCTTGGGGTATGTTACAATAGTCGGTAGAGGTGATCGTGAACGTATGTTTTTGAAACGGATAGAGTTAGCGGGCTTCAAATCGTTCGCCGATAAGACGGAGATGGAATTCGTCCGCGGAATTACCGCCGTGGTTGGACCTAACGGCAGCGGTAAGAGTAACATCTCCGACGGGATCCGCTGGGTGCTCGGGGAGCAAAGCGCCAAGTCGCTGCGCGGCGGGAAGATGGAAGATATCATTTTTGCCGGCAGTGACGCGCGCAAGGCCGTGAATTACAGTGAGGTATCGCTGACGTTGGACAACACCGATCAAGCGTTGCCGCTTGACTTCAGCGAAGTGACGGTGACCCGGCGAGTCCATCGCAGCGGCGACAGTGAATACTTCATCAACAAGCAGCCCTGCAGGCTGAAGGATATCACCGAGCTGTTTATGGACACGGGGATCGGGAAGGAAGCGTACTCTATCATCGGGCAGGGCCGGATTGAGGAAATTTTGAGCACACGCTCGGAGGACCGCCGCGGCATTTTTGAAGAGGCTTCGGGGATTGTGAAATACAAGAGCCGCAAACGCGACGCCCGCCGCAAGCTGGATGAAACCGAGCAGAACCTGCTTCGCATCAACGACTTGGTGTCCGAGCTGGAGGATCAGATCGAGCCGCTGAAGGAGCAGTCGGAGAAAGCCCTGAAGTACAAGGAATTGCGTGAGCAATTAAAAAATAAAGAAATTTCGCTATATGTGCATCAGATCGAGCAAATCCATGAATCGTGGAGCGAGGCCAACGCCAAGCTGGCCAAACTGCAGGAGGAGCAGCTGGCGCTGTCGACCGTTGTTTCCGCGCATGATGCCAAATTGGAGAGCGACCGGCTGGCCCTTCGTCAGGTTGAGGATCAAATCGAACTGCTGCAAAGTCAGCTGCTCGAATACAGCGAAAGCTACGAGAAAAGCGAAGGCTACGGCGAAGTGCTGAAGGAACGCGCTAAAAATCTGACTCAAAATCGCGAGCAGCTGCTTCAATCGCTGGAGATTAGTGAAGAGCGGTTCGCCCAGCGGCAGCAGGAAAAGGAGCAGCTGGCAGCCAAATTCGCCGCAGCGGAGCAGCAGCTTCATGAACTGCGTAATGAGCTGGCGGCCGAAGAGGCGAAGCTGATCGGGGTAACCGGCGGCATCAGCCAAGCGCAGGAGGACGGCCTGAAAGGCCAACTGCTGGACATCATGAACCAGATGGCGCAAGCGCGCAACGAGATCCATTATGCTGAACAGCAGAAGGAAAGCGTGAAACGCCGGATGGAACGCGCGGAAGAGGAAGGCGTCAAATGGACGGAGGAGCTGGAACGGCTCAAAGCGCGCAAGGCTGAACTGGAGAAGGTGCTAGACAAGCTGGGCAAAGAGATTGCCGATTTGCGCGGACAGTACATCCAGGAAAGCGAACGCGTGAATTCGCTGCAGAAGCTTGTGGAAGAAAGCCAAAGCAACATCCGCAAATGGGAACAGAAGCGCGAAGCGTTGGTTTCCCGCCGCGACACGATGAAGGAGATGGAGGACGACTACGACGGGTTTGTCTTGGGCGTTAAGGAAGTGCTCAAGGCGGCCAAACGGTCGACGTTGTCCGGTGTCCACGGTGCTGTCGCGGAGCTGATTCGGGTGCCGGAGAAGCTTGAAGTCGCCGTAGAGACGGCGCTAGGCGCTGCGATGCAGCATATCGTCATGGAAAACGAAGCGGTGTCGCGGCAGGCGATCGCCTTTCTGAAGCAGCGGCAGCTGGGCCGGGCGACCTTCCTTCCGCTCGACGTAATTCGTCCGCGCCAGATTTCCGCAGCGGACAAACGTCTACTGGAGGAAGCGGACGGATTCATCGGCATTGGAGCCGATCTGGTGGGCTACGAGCCGAGGTATGAGAACATTGTCGGCAGCTTGCTCGGTAATGTCGTCTTTGCCAGCGATCTGGAGCGGGCGAACAAAATGGCCGCACGGCTGCAATACCGCTTCCGGATCGTGACGCTGGAAGGCGATGTCGTGAATGCCGGCGGTTCGATGACCGGGGGCAGCCAGCATCGCAAGAACAGCAACCTGCTGGGGCGTAAACGCCAGCTCGACCAGCTTGCCGGCGATATTCGCGAAAGCGAGGAAATGCTGGACAAGCTGCGCAAAGGGTTGGCAGACGTACGCAGTCAGCTGGCCAAGGCCGAAAGCGAGTTAACGCGACTGCGGGAAGCCGGCGATGCCAAACGGGTAGAGGAGCAAGAATGCGCCGGTGATTTGAAACAGATCGACCACGAATGGCGCCGTGTCTCCGAGCATTTTGAGCTCTATGGCCAGGAGAAAGGCCACTACCTGAAAGAGCTCGAGGAGCTTGAAGCGACGAAGACCGCGGCGGAAGCGCGACTCGTTGAGCTGGAGAAAGAAGAGCAAACGGTGCAGCAGTCGATCCGGGCAGCCGAGTTCGCGCGTAAAGCTAGCGAATCGGCCAAGGAGGAGCTGCAGGATTTGCTGACCGGGCTCAAGGTCCGGGAAGGCAAGCTGGATCAGGAATGCCAGTCGCTGCGTGAGCAGCTGCGCCGCGCGGAGGAAGAGTTCAAGGTGCAGGAGCGTGAGCTGGGGCAGACCCGCACGATCCTGCAGTCGATTGAAGCGGACCTGAAGCAAAACGAGGAGCAGACCGTGAAGCAACGGGAAGAGCTCAACGACTTTAAGCTGAAGAAGGAACGGGCCAGCGAACAGCTGGAGCTGGAACGCGCTTCGCGCGCCGTGCTTGTGAAGAAGCTGGAGGAAGGCGAAAGCGAAACGAAAGAGCAGCGGCTTGGGCTCAAGGCCGTAGAGGAGCAGCTGCGCCAGACAGAAATCCAGGCGAACCGCCTCGACGTGGAGCTGGATAACATTCTGCGCAAGCTGTCTGAGGATTACGAGCTGAGCTACGAGCTGGCGAAGCAGCGTTACGCCGTGCCGGAGGATGTGCCGCAGACCCAGGCCGACGTGAAGGAGCTGAAGCGGCAGATCACGTTGCTTGGGGAAGTGAATCTCGGCGCGATCGAGGAATACAACCGCGTGTCGGAACGTTATCAGTTCCTCAGCGAGCAGAAGAATGATCTCGTCGAAGCGAAAACGACGTTGTACCAGGTAATCCGCGAAATGGACGAGGAGATGTCCAAACGCTTCAAAACGACGTTTGACGCCATTCGCCGCGAATTTGTGATCGTCTTCTCGAAGCTGTTCGGCGGCGGGCGGGCGGATTTGATCTTGGTCGATCCGGACAACCTGCTGGACACAGGGATCGATGTGGTGGCTCAGCCGCCGGGCAAGAAGCTGCAAAACCTGCAGCTGCTCTCCGGCGGGGAGCGGGCATTAACAGCGATGGCGCTGCTGTTTGCGATTTTGCAGGTGAAGCCGGTGCCGTTCTGCGTGCTCGACGAGGTCGAGGCGGCGCTGGACGAAGCCAACGTGGTCCGTTTTGCCCAGTACTTGCGCGAATTTTCGGAGCAAACCCAGTTTATCGTGGTGACTCACCGCAAAGGCACGATGGAAGAAGCCGACGTGCTGTACGGGGTGACCATGGAGGAAGGCGGCGTGTCCAAGCTCGTTTCGGTGAAGCTGGAGGACGAAGATACGGTCGAAATCGCTTAAGCCAACAGAACATTCTCAAATACAATTTACGGTGGCTTGGGGGTCAAGACGACAGCTTGGCTCTCCTGCCACGTTTTTGTGTTTACGCGGTCTGGGGCGGAAAATTGCTTAGGCCCCCTGCGGTATGAGATAATTGAGTTCGAAGTGATGAAGGAGGACATATTCCTATGAGTTTCTTTAAGAAACTGAGAGAAAGCATTGCATCTAAAACGGAATCCGTAACGAAACAGTTCCGGGACGGGCTGGAGAAAAGCCGGAAAGGCTTTGTTGAAAAAGTGACAGAGCTCGTAACCCGGCGCAAAAAAATCGATGAGGAATTTTTCGAAGAGCTGGAGGAAATTTTGATTGGCGCCGATGTTGGCGTGAACACCGTAATGAAGCTGATCGATGATCTGCGGGCCGAAGTGAAGCAGCGCCGGATCGAGAACGCCTCGGAGCTCCAGCCGCTGCTCTCCGAGAAGCTGACCCAGCTGCTGCGCGGGGATGAGGACAGCGAAATGCATTTGAACCCGGACGGGATCAGCGTCATTTTGTTCGTTGGCGTTAATGGGGTCGGTAAAACGACGACGATCGGTAAGTTGGCCCATTTCTATAAGCAACAGGGTAAGAAGGTCATCCTGGCTGCCGGCGACACCTTCCGTGCAGGGGCGATTGAGCAGCTCGAGGTTTGGGGCAATCGAGTTGGAGTGGATGTCATCAAGCAACAGGCCGGCTCTGATCCGGCAGCGGTGATGTTCGACGCGGTTCAAGCCGCCAAGCAGCGTGGGGCCGATATTCTGCTGTGCGATACCGCGGGACGGCTGCAGAACAAGTCGAACCTGATGGAGGAGCTGAACAAGATTTACCGCGTCATCCAGCGCGAAATTCCAGACGCTCCGCATGAGGTGCTGATGGTGCTTGATGCAACAACAGGGCAAAACGCGCTTAGCCAAGCCAAGCTGTTTGGCGAGAAGAGCGGCGTGACCGGTCTCGTGCTCACGAAGCTGGATGGCACGGCTAAAGGCGGTATTGTCATCGCCATCCGTCAAGAGCTCAGCCTTCCGGTGAAATTCGTTGGACTAGGCGAGAAGATGGAAGATCTCCAAAAATTCGATTCCGAGCAATTCGTGCATGGGTTGTTTGCCGGCTTGATTGCTGAGGAGGAAGAAGCTGAAGGGGAACCCAATGAGGCTTAATTGGGCAAGTCCCAGTAACACATTGCGGGGTTCCTTCGTATGATGCTCATAGGCAAACGCCCGGCAAGACAAACTAATCAAGAGAATTTTTGGAGGTGACAGGATGGCCAATACACATACGTATGACCGCCGTGAGGAAATTGCCAACGCGATCACTCACGGCATCGGCGCCTTGCTCAGTGTGGCAGGATTAGTGCTGTTGATCGTTTTTTCCAGCATGAAGGGCACAGCTTGGCACGTTGTCAGCTTTACAATATATGGTGCAAGCATGCTGCTGTTATACCTGTGCTCGACCCTCGTGCACAGCTTCAAGGAAGGGAAACTGAAGGATTTGTTCGAATTTTTCGACCATTCCTCGATTTACATTTACATCGCGGGGACGTATACCCCGTTTCTGCTGGTAGCCGTTAGGGGACCGCTCGGCTGGAGCCTGTTTGGCACCGTCTGGGGGATCGCGCTGCTTGGCGTTGTGTTTAAAGCCTTTTTCGTCAAAAGATTCCTGTTCCTATCGACGTTTTTCTACTTGATTATGGGCTGGTTAATCGTGATTGCCTGGGGACCGCTGACCGCGGCGATGCCGCATCAAGGGATCGTCCTGCTGGTTGCAGGCGGGCTGGCGTATACGCTGGGAACGATATTTTATGTCTGGCGCGGATTTCCTTATCACCATGCGATCTGGCATCTGTTCGTCCTCGGCGGCAGCGTAACGCATTTCTTTGCGATATTGCTGTATCTCTTGCCGAATCATTAAGAGAACTAGGCGTCAAGCCGCTTTCCGAAGCACTGGGAGCGGCTTTTTTGCATAGAACAGCGGCTTTGGCTATGTCCTGAACTGATGTTAAGGAAAAGTGCTTGACATCCATCTCGGCATTCGGTATCATAGGAAAAGTTGATGCCTGTAAAGTGTTTTTCCTTGACGGAGGGGGTGCCCAGATGAGTCAGGAGAATAGGCTTGAGAAGACAAACCGGATCAACCTTTTGTTTGACTTCTATGAAGCGCTGCTGACGGAGAAGCAGCAGACGTTCTTGAAATATTATTTTCTCGATGATTTCTCGCTGGGCGAAATTGCCGCTGAGTTCGAGATCAGCCGTCAGGCGGTATATGAGCATATCAAACGGGCTGAAGGCATGCTGGAAACGTACGAGGAGAAGCTGGGTCTGCTGAAGAAGCACGAAGCGCGGAGCCTCGTGTTGTCCCGGTTAGGGCAGCTGGTCGAAGACAGCGACATGTCCCCGTTACATAAAGAAACCGCAAGAAATTTGCTTCGCGAGGCGGAGCAATTGTAAGATGACAATAGGAATACGGAACGATTCTTATAGAGATGGAGGTGACGAGGTATGGCATTTGAAGGTTTGACAAGCCGTTTACAGAGCGTGTTCAGCAAGCTTCGCGGCAAGGGCAAAGTTTCCGAGGACGATGTGAACGAAGCGATGCGTGAGGTTCGCCTCGCGTTGCTGGAAGCGGACGTCAACTTTAAAGTCGTCAAGGAATTCATCGCCAAGGTGAAGGAGAAGGCGGTCGGCAAAGAGGTGATGGACAGCTTTACGCCGGGCATGGTCATCATCGATATCGTCAACAAAGAGCTGACCGAGCTGATGGGCGGAAGCCAAGCCAAGCTGGCTCGCAGCAATCGGCCGCCAACTGTCGTGATGATGGCGGGTCTGCAAGGGGCTGGGAAGACGACAACCTCGGCGAAGCTGGCCAAGCTGCTGCTGAAGGAGAATCACCGGCCGCTGCTGGTCGCAGGGGACATTTACCGTCCGGCGGCAATCAAGCAGCTGCAGGTGCTCGGCGAGCAGATCAAAGTGCCGGTGTTTACGTTGCCGGAGGGCAACAGCCCGGTTGAAATTGCCCGTCAGGCGCTGCAGCATGCGAAGGATAACGGCAACGACTATGTGTTGATCGATACCGCAGGCCGGCTGCATGTGGACGAAGAGCTGATGGAGGAGCTGCGGCAAATCCATGAAGTGACGAACCCGGACGAGGTCTTGCTCGTGGTGGACGCCATGACCGGTCAGGACGCGGTTAACGTTGCGGAGAGCTTCAATCAACAGCTGACGCTCACTGGCGTCGTGTTGACCAAGCTCGACGGCGATACCCGCGGCGGTGCGGCGTTGTCGGTTAAGGCCGTAACCGGCTGTCCGATCAAGTTTGCCGCGCTTGGCGAGAAGATCGATGCGCTGGAACCGTTCCATCCGGAACGGATGGCATCGCGGATTCTTGGCATGGGCGACATGCTGTCGCTGATTGAGAAAGCCCAAGCCAACATCGACGCGGAAAAAGCGAAGGAAATGGAACGGAAAATGCGCAATGCGGAGTTTACGTTCGAGGATTTCCTGGAGCAAATGGAGCAGGTGAAGAAGCTGGGCCCGCTGGATCAGCTCATGGACATGATCCCCGGCATGGGCAAGATGAAGCAGATGCAGAACGTCAAGGTGGACGAGAAGCAAATGAGCCGGGTAGAGGCCATCGTGCATTCGATGACCAAAGAGGAGAAGCAGAATCCCGATATGATCAATCACAGCCGGCGCAAACGGATCGCTGCAGGCAGCGGAACCACGCTCGCCGATGTCAACCGCTTGATCAAGCAATTTGACGAGATGCGCCGCGTGATGAAGCAGTTCTCCGACATGATGGGGCCGAAAGGCAAAGGCAACAAAATGTTAAAGCAATTAAGCAAGGCTGGCAAAGGGATGAGATTCCCTTTCCGTTAATCGATAGCAAGGTTCATTCTTAGAAGGAGGTGAATTTCGTGGCAGTTCGTATTCGTTTGAAACGTATTGGTGCTCATAAAGCTCCTTTCTACCGTATCGTGGTTTCGAATTCCCGTTCCCCGCGTGACGGTCGTTTTATCGAGGAGATTGGTTACTACAACCCGGTTGCTGAGCCGGCCGTAGTCAACATCGATGAAGAGAAAGCATTGAAATGGCTCCAAGACGGTGCACAAGCATCCGATACCGTTCGCAATCTGCTGAGCAAAGCAGGCGTTATGAAGAAATTCCATGAGCTTAGACAGCAGAAATAATTGCTGATTCGGAGGGTCGTAAATGGAACAATTAGTCGGCGTTATTGCGAAGGCTCTTGTTGATCATCCGGACGACGTGCGCGTAGATGTCGTGGAGAAGGACCACCTGATTGTGTATGAGCTTTCCGTACATCCCGACGATGTAGGGAAGGTTATTGGCAAGCAGGGGAGAATCGCCAAGGCGCTTCGCACCGTCGTAGCATCGGCAGCGGTCAAGATGGATAAGCGGGTCACCGTGGATATCATGTCTTGAACGGTAACTTCATAATGGTAGACGAAAGCGGGTTAGGATGTTTGTCCTAGCCCTTTTTCGTACATGCTGAAGCAGAAGGATCCTGGCAGTTAGGACAAGCTGCGAGTATGACGAGGAGATAGCACTTGGGAGGTTAATATGTCGGATTCATTGTTAACGGTAGGCAAAATCGTAAATACACACGGGATACGCGGGGAGCTTCGCGTGCTGTTGCAGACGGACTTTCCGGAGGTGCGCTTTGCTCCGAAAAGCCGGCTTCTGATCGTTCATCCCGAAACCGGGGAACGGCTGGAGGTCACCGTACAATCGGCGCGGCCTTACAAACAGATGTATATTGTCAAATTCGTCGAATTCTCCAACATCAACGATGTGGAAAGGTTCAAAGGCCGTGACTTGAAGGTGAGCAAGGCGGAATCGGTGGAGCTTCCGGAAAACGAATATTATTTCCATGAAATCATCGGCTGCAGAGTTGTTTCCGATGAGGGGGAAGAGTTAGGTGAAATCGTGGAGATTTTGCGGCCCGGCGCCAATGACGTTTGGGTGGCCAAGCTGCCAAACGGTAAACAGCTGCTGCTTCCGGTGATCGATGACGTTGTATTGGACGTCAACGTGAAGGAGAAAATCATTACAGTGCATATGATGGAAGGACTGTTGTAGGATGCGCGTGGATGTGTTGACCTTGTTTCCTGAAATGTTCGCCGGCGTATTTGGCAGCAGCATCCTCGGCAAAGCTCAGGACAAGGGCATTGTGTCATTCAACGCCATTAACTTCCGGGACTACGCGGGTAATAAACACGGGACTGTCGATGACACGCCTTATGGCGGCGGCGGAGGGATGGTGCTGAAGCCGGAACCGATTTTTCGTGCGGTTGAAGATTTGCTTGGACGGGAGGTTGATGGGGAAAACGGAGATACAGCGAAAGATCCGGCAGCTGCTGCAGAACCTGACCTGACGCCAAACCCTTCCGTTCGTCCACCGCGCATTATCCTGATGTGTCCGCAAGGCGAGACGTTTACGCAAAAGAAGGCGGAAGAATTGGCCCAGGAAGATCACCTGATCTTTATTTGCGGCCATTATGAAGGATACGACGAACGGATTCGCCAGCATTTGGTCACCGACGAGTTATCGATCGGCGATTATGTGCTGACCGGCGGCGAGCTGCCGGCGATGGTTGTCATCGACAGTGTGACGCGCCTGCTGCCCGGGGTGTTAGGCAATGAAACAAGCGCGGTCACCGATTCGTTTAGCACCGGACTGCTGGAATACCCGCATTACACACGTCCCGTTGAGTTTCGCGGCTGGAGAGTGCCGGATATTCTGCTCAGTGGACATCATGCCAATGTCGATGAATGGCGGCGCAAGGAAGCGTTACGGCGGACGTGGGAGCGACGCCCCGATCTGCTTGAGAAGGTGGAGTTATCCCCTAAGGACTTGCGCTGGCTGGAAGAAATCAAAGCTAATGCTCCGAAAGGGAAGGATTAAGTAACTTCTCCATGTCTGTGTCCGATGTGACCGTTAAGCGGTTTAAAGCCATTAACCGGTCACCGGGTTGAACAAAGCCCTGGCGAACGGTGAAAGCCATGCGGTAGCCGTTCTCCTGCAGCTCATAAATCATCTGTTGGGATTTCTCGCCATACGGGTAAGCAAAGTAAGGAGAGTCGACCCCATTTTCCTTCATCTTGTCGATATCGGCTTGGATCAACGTGGAGTCTAGCCCTGCGGATGCAGCAACCCCGCATTTTTGAAAGCCTTTGTAATGCAGATTGTACGTGTGGCTGTGAAACTCGAATACATCGCGCGCAGCATGGATTTCTTCCTTTGAAAGATACGTTTTCTTCGTGGGATCAAAGTTTTGGGTTTCTTCTTCGATTTTACTGCCGATGACAAAGATGGCTGCTTTAAATCCATAGGTTTTGAGAATCGGATAAGCGTAAATATAGTTATTTTGATAGCCGTCATCAAAGGTAATCACCACGCTCTTGGCCGGCAGGGAGATTTGTCCTCTGACGTATTGTTCAAGTTCGCTTAAAGAGGCGGTATAATACCCCTGCTCATGCAGATAGGCCATCTCTGCTTCAAAAGCCTCAAGATTGATGATGGATTTGTTGCCAGGCTCTTGATTGTATTGCTTCGGGGTTATGTAATGATACATCAGTACGGGCACTTGTGCGGCGGTGCCTGGGGCAACCGCAAAGTCCTTCGGCAGGGTGGGGTATTCCTCATGCTTCGCATGGCTTGAAGTAAACACCTTCGTTTTTACCATATCCCATGAGGTACAAGCCTTACGGGCCATTACCGTATTCGGATGGGTCACTGCGGCCGAATACACAAAAATCGAAATTGCTGCGAAAAATAGTACATACTTTGCTAATCTTCTTCTCATTTCTCCACAAACTCCTATTTTACTCTATTAAATCTATTTTATTCGCTCTCTCCAAAAAAGTGGTTACGATTTGTTAGCCTACATCAAAACCAAAAACCCCCGGTAGATTTACCGAGGGTTTTGCTTATTCGAATGATTCGACGATATATCCGGCGGCGATGACGTCTTTTTTGCTTAACACAATCGACCCCAGCTCTTTCTTAACAGTGATCAAATGAGACTTGTTCGTAACGACAGAAGTCGTTTCTCCATCCTTAAGGTTTGCGGCATTAAGGCTAAATGCGGTTTCGCCTCCCGCGCGAACAACGTATACATTGGCGGTATCTTCAGCACCATCGTAGGTTGTGCTGTAATTAAACAAGCTTGCGGCTTCACGAATCGGGACATAAGTCGTTCCATTAAAGACCAGCGCATCCGCGGTCAGCTTGGTTTGCCCATTCACCACGTAATTGAAGTATTTGATGGTCGCTTTGACCGTTTTTACCGCAGGAGCAGCCCCCGCCACGGATGCCGAGCCAATTAAGGCACACGCCGTAACCGCGAGTACGAACTTTTTCATTCGATTCCCTCCAATCGATTATCGTCCTTTAAAAATATTACATAGAAGCTTATCTAATGATATAGGATTTGTGGGTTATTTTGCTGGGAGCAGATCAGACGAAGGGACTAGCCCTAATCCAGAGAGATTGGGTCTTAGGCTTGTGCCTAAGCTCTTGCGAGGGTGCGCGCTTATGGCTTATAATGGAACTACGCGATTGACATAAGGTTAACGTTGAACGGCAAATCGTTAACCACCATGAGTGATTATCGGGGTATGGCGCAGTCAGGTAGCGCGCACCCTTGGGGTGGGTGAGGCCGTGGGTTCGAATCCCGCTACTCCGATCTTTCCTTACATATCAAGGGTTTTGACTGCATTTTAAAGGCTATAAAAGAATGTAGTCAGAGCTGGAAACGGTTTTACAAATATAGACTACACCTTACAGATTAACATCTAAATAAGGGAGTGGTCTTTTTTGTTGCTTAAATTTGGTATTAAATCGTTTATTGAGGATCGGCAACTTAACAACATATCTAAGTATACGTTGGACAGGTATACCAGAACCCTAAAAGAGTTCCATCAATTCTGCACCAACGAGGAGATCATAAATGTGGAGGAGGTGACAACTCCAACGATTAAAAAATACCTTCTTTACTGTCAGAATGAGAAGGGTAACAATGTTACTACCAAAAATAGTAAACTGAGAGTCTTAAAGACCTTTTGTAACTATTTGGTTGAAAGTGAGTTTATAACCGAAAAACTAAATCCATCAAAAAAAGTTAACTATGGGAAAGAAGACATCATTATTCCGGTTTTTAGAGATTACCACATCAATCAAATGCTTACTTACTATCGTAATCTTAAGCAAAAAGATAAGTCATTTTTTGCTGCGCGTGATTATGCGTTAATTCTGTTTTTTTTATCAACCGGCGCTAGAGTTGGTGAGGTAAGCAATCTTAGATGGGATCAAATTGATTTCGACAGCAAAGCAGCGATATTTTTTGGGAAAGGACGTAGGCAACAATCTGTTCCCTTGGTTGATAAACTGTTGAAAGAGCTTGCGGAATGGAGACTATTGCAGGAACGCACAATTGGACAAACTCCTATTTATGTATTCTCGACAAAGGATAACAAGAAGTTATCTGATAATGGTATTAAGCTGATCTTTAAAAGGCTCAAAGAGAAAATGAATTTTCGTGATGTGCGATTATCGGCTCATACGTGGCGTCATACATTTGCCTTTCGCTTCTTGCGCGATGGGGGAGATATTATAAGTCTCCAGCGCTTATTGCGCCACAGTACGCTAGATATGACAAAGCGGTATTTGTCGGCGTTTGGTCACGTTCTCCCGGAGATTAATGAGCGTCATAATCCTATAAACAACATGGACATTTAAGGGGGGGATAGCATGTCATCCCCAATAATCGATCTAATGGACACACGCCGCTTAATCTGGATAATGGACGACGAGACATATAGTCTGTTGCTTGACCTCACCAAACAACATCTAAAATTGGCGCGAGAAGGAATTGAGCCTTGTACATCCCCAGAGCGTAAATCAGCCATACAACAAGAGATTGAGTTTATCAGGACACAACGTGATTCTATCATTACCAACATCATTATAAATAAATCTAATAAAAAGGAGATTGATTGACCATGAAAAATCAAATCACACTAAACCAAATTTTGGAGCAATGCGAAATCAGCCCAAAAGCAACTGTAATCATCGAGCAGCTGGAGTTCTTCCTGAAAAATGACAAGGATCGCTTGACCTTTATCGATCAATACGAGAGACGTGAGCTGTGGAAGGATAAAAAACAATCACTCAAATTAATCCAATTGGCTAAAGAGATTGGGGAATATCATTATACGTACAATGCCGATCAACTTGAGAGCATGGACGAAAAGGAAGCATTGGAGCATATTTTTGTTGAGCCAGTCAATCCGGGTAAACTTTACAGATTGTGGGAGCATAAAGCTAACATTGCCGACTTGTTGTTGATCAAACAACGCCGACCTGAAACTAGTTTAATGACTGCTTTATTGTATGTGTGATGTTGAATTGTAAGTTCTATCATCCAATAAAATAAGGAGAGATTAATTAATGACAACTAAAACTGGACAATTGATTCGAATCATCGAATGCAATCATCCGATTCCTGTAACTATTGGCAAAATTTATGATGTATACGCGGACAACAATGATTTATTCCAGGGCGGCGGAGAGAAATACATCATTGATGATGAGGGCAAAGCCAATTACTCAGTTTGGACGCTTTGCAAAGTAGAGGAAGTATAGGAGGGGGAAGTATGAAATCTAAAAAAGAAGCTTATGGACGTCTTTCTATTGCTGTAATTTTGTTTGTATTATCATCATTTATGCCTAATTTGTGGAGTGTTATTTTTATTGATTTTGTTGGTTTATATGCGCTTGTTTCAGGCTTGATCCACCTCAGAAGATTAGACAGCAATACACAGAGATAATTTGACCAAAGAAAAAGCGCAAAGTCTCCGCTAAGACTAAGCGCCACAAGTAAAAGCCTTCAATCCAAGGAATGGGGCGGTTAATCCGTCCCGCTTTCCCTTACATTATAAACCATAGAAAAACTATTTACAAGTTGTTCATGTTTATTATCGCACAAACACAAATAACCCTTTACATTTTATGTAGAGAGTGATAATTATAAAATATTATAATAAAAAGGAGATGATATTATGTACTTTAATTTATAATTATACTATAACATACATTGGTGAAATGTGCAAGCGTAGATACTATACAATTTTACTTGTGTGGTATTTAGAGAGGGTTGGAAGGTAGCAAAGTTCAGATTATAGAAAGGAATAGATATATTGTACAAAAGCCTAAAACAACAGATTCAAATTCCCACGGATACAGTTCGTGATCCGAACTTAACAGAAAATGATTTTGCATTTATACTTTACTTGAAACTAGTAACATGGAAATGTGGTGAACGTTACACCTTTGAGGCAGCTAATCAAGACATAAAACAATACACTCGCATTGCTGATAATAAGACAATAAAAAAATCATTAAAAAATCTATACGTACATAACTACTTGCTGGAGCAAATCGAAGAATTAAAGCAAAACAAACCTATTCGATTTGTTTTGAACCCTGAAAAGTTCGACACTAAAAACAGAAAAGAAGATCAGAAATTTACTCAGCTTCCGGCAAAGATATTGTATGCTTTGAAGGATGGTAAACTAAACAGAAAGGAAGTCAGGTTGCTTTACTATTTAGGCAGCTATATTAATTTCCAAAATCCATTAAGACAGTTTTGTTTCGTCTCAATAGAACGCATGACAAGAGAACTCAACATGAGTGAGAACACAATCATTAAACACTACAAACTGCTCAAGAAGAAAAAACTTATTGAGATTGATAAACATAAATTGGATTACGGTTACGAAGAAGATGGAACATTGATTTGGTCAAAGTATAATAATCATTACTTTTTAAGGTACGAAAAAATCGCGGATTTATAAGGGTTTTTAGCCAGTTGCAATTTATCCAAGAACGATCCTCAAATTATCCAACATATAACCTCAATTTCTCCAACATCCTACCTCAATTTCTCCAGTACAAATTGAGGCGTAGTTAATAGTTATAGATAAATAGACAAGTAGACAAGTAAAACCAGTATTTAAAAGTGCGCGCGCTTTGCTTGCTTACTTTTGGAATCGCTTGGATTTTTAAATTGAGATTTTTAAATTAAAATGATTGAAATAAGAATTAAAATATAAATTGTATTTTTAAATTAATATAAGTTTTGATTGTTAATGTGTTTATTTATAATAAAATAATTATAAATTTTGAATGTATGTGTATGATGGTATGTATTTATACCTGTTTGGGTAGTTATGTTGAAAATATATTATAAATTAATTATGATTTTGAGCTTAAAATTGATGTTTACTTGTTAGTGTTTATCCTGGCTTGTTAAATCTGGTGTGCAAGGGAAGATGATATTAAATCTTATGCTTTTGTAATATCTCCCTGTAACAGAGATTACGATTTGAATTTTAAAGTCAAATTTATAATTAAATTAATATAGATTTTTGACATATGGGGGTGAAATAGGGTATTTGGTAGGGTGATATATGATTGGTGTATTTTGTATTATAATTTAATTATGATTTTGAGCTTAAAATTGAAATAGGTATTTTTCCTTTGTGTTTGTGTGGGTGGTTTGAGGAACTGTTGGAAATCTTACAGGAGAGTAATTTCATGTGGACACTTTTAGTTTTCTATTTTCGTTGATTTTATTGGCTTTTTTAAACATTATCAATGAAACATTATTATCAATAAATTTAGACCATTCTCAAAAAATCCTTATAAAATAAGGTATTTTTAAACAGGATAAATAAATATATGCAAAAAATTAAAGAGTCTTTAAGGGAGAGCAAACAAAGAAAAATGGTAGCGAAAATGGAGTAATCTGTTCGAAGCTAAGCGTCCCTAAATTTCCTTATATTTATTGATTTTTTTATCGATGGAAAATTGAGATAGTTTAACTTTCCTAACTCACCGTTTCTGTTACTTCACTTGCCATTCCCAAAAAAACCTTGATTTATATGATGTTTTTTGATTATAGCACTAAAACACATAATGGTCTTTAAGGGAGAGCATATTTTAAATACCTCCAAATAATATTAATTAAACAACTCCCTTTATTCTTTGACACCTTCGCCCAAAGGTGTCTTTTTCTTTTATTTCAATTTTGTAGTTCAAATTTATTAACTAAAGGAAGGTGCAAAAAAATGGAAATTACAGAAGAGATCCAACAATTACTTAACGCCGAAAAGGCTAAATGGGAAGAAGAGTATTTATATCCTGTCATTGCTGAGCGTGACAGCTTGCTCCAATTTAAACCCAAGGAGGAAAGCGAGCAAGAGAAGGAAATTGCTCGTCTAAAGGCAGAGTTGAGACATGCTAAGGTAGTAGCAAAGCTAAAGGATGCTAAGTTGGACGATTTTATTGAGCTTATTAATTTTGATGATGATGTGGATGATCAAATCGCAAAGCTATCAGAGCTATTACAAGCTAGGCAACTCAATAATAGTTATATCCCCGATCAACATCATCAAACAAGCAAGTATGAGCAAGCTGCAAGCCAAAACGACACTGTAGGCATGATTGGAGCTAAACTGTCCAAATTGTTTGGATAATAAAAATACAAAAAAGGATGAATAAATTATGTTTAAATCTTCAAATTTTGTACAAAGTGAAGTTGTATCTTTGGACAAAGAGATCGCAAAATTGGGAGTTAAACAAACTCCACTATCTTCCCTCTTGATGGCGTTGGGGAAAACAGGAAAGATCAATGCACCAACCCATACATGGAGAGAGGTTACATTGGATAACACGGATGATATTGGAGCGGTAGAAGGTAATAAAGATATCCAATTTTATCAGTCTAAACGCGCTCAACTCAACAACGTGGCAGAAATCTTCCAAAAAGGCGTGAGCGTATCAGGGACTGTAGAGGCGATGTCTGGGAATAACATCGGGAATCAATTTGCGCAAGAAACAAATGACCGTTTGTTAGAGCTTAAAATTTCCCTTGAACGTAAACTCGTATCAGGCGTTAAGGATGATGGGTCAACTGCACCTTACATCAGACGTTTACAGGGCGTGGAGAATTGGGTTGATGCAGCTAATATTGTTACAGCAGCTACTTCTGGTGTCGTAACCGAAGATGATATTATTTCCACGGTGCAAAAGTTGTGGAACAATAACGGATCTGGTTCGTATTATGCGCTTGTAAATGCACCAATCAAAAACCAATTGGATAAGCTATATAAGGATGCTTATCATTATGTAGCGCAAACAAACACGTTCGGGATCACGGTTAATCGCATCCAAACTAGTTACGGTAATGTTGATTTGATCCTCACACCGTATGCAGATGTCAATAAGATGACAATTTTTGATCCGAATGACCTTAAAATTGAATATCTACGTCAACCTCAATTTCAGGCCTTAGGTAAGCAGGGAGATGCTACAGAAGGTTTTGTTGTTACAGAAGCTACACTGTATGTAGCATCTCCCAAAAAGCTGGCTCAATTAGACATTAGTTAATACATAGAGTGGAGCAATTCCACTCTCTTTTTTTTATTTTCAATTTTGAACTAAAGGAGCGTTTTTACATGGACGACAGAACTAAATGGCGCTTGGAGCGCATTTCGCGAAAAATCACATTGACCGAAATTGCAAAGTATATTGGTAAATCAATAAGTTACGTATGCGCGCACGAAAACGGAAGAAATACATTAACCAATCAGCACTATGCAAGCTACGTTAATTATATTTTGACACATGATAACAGGAAGGAATTAGAACAATGAAACTATCATTTAAATTTATTAACGGGACAGAAGCTAATGGATGGGCTAACTATACATCTGAGCAGGTACAACAATTAATAGATGCTTTATCTAAGGGATACGAATTAAACTTTACGTATGATGATCGGGAGCCAGCAAATTATCAGGCTGACGAAATTGATCATATCAAGGTGTATCTATGAGCATGATTGTCTATATGGGATACGAAGGAAAATTGTGGGTATACAGTGATACTAGGGTATCTGCAAAGGGGAAAGATGGACTAGATTATTACATTCACGACAATTATGAGAAGGCTAAAATTATTAATAATATGATTGTAGTTGGGATGGGGCATCTACCAGCCGTAAAATATGTTTTCGAGCAATTTGAGCGTAGTGATAAGCAAATTGGTGATCTGGAACAAATAACAAAAGATGCCTACGATATATATGGAAATGAGATTGGTATGTACATATTTAATTGCGATACAAATGGAGTGTTTTGGGTCTATACCATTAGTAACTTACTGGGATTTAAAACACGAAAGAAAAAATTAGAAATAATGATTTAGGAGTCGCCGGTGCAAATAGTGATGAGGCCTTACAATATATCTACATGCAATTAAGCAAAAGAGTCCGCCCTCACGATGCAATATTAGCAGCATATCAGCATGTCGCCGACGAAAAAGTAGGCGGTACATGTCATTTGAATCAACTTGAATCTGTTGATAGCTTTACATACCGAATCAATCGATATAAATATACAATCTATGATAAGTCTCCATTACGGCAGTATAACCTTCGCGCAACTATGGACGGTAAAGCCAAATTAAAAAAGGTGCAAATTACAGACGGATCAAATACTGCTTTATTAGATTCTGATACCCGTAAATTTTACCTTAATAATTGGGATATAGAGGGTGTAGGTTCTTTGGACGCGCGATTTATCCAAGCGGGAACATTAACTGCTGATGATGGTTTTATCAATAATCTGACAGTGAATGCCCTTAAAACCCTAGATAAATCTGACAGTATCGGAGAGAGTGTAGACTATGTACATGTTAAGGATAACTATCTTAAGCTAACCACAGGTACAATTACAGGTAGAGACCAAGCTAAAGATAATAACGGTAATCTGCTGTACTGGACAGATCAAAGCAAAACCATGCTGACGACAGAACCAACAGCATATCCATTCTATAATTTGACATATGATCCGGTAGATAAATTTAAATTATATCTGTACGGTCAAGGTGTAGATTCCTATCCTGTGATGGAACTGGGTAGGGGGGATGGCGTCACCCCGAATAGTGCAAAGGCTATTATCAAAAAGGAACCGGATAACCTAAATATTACATATTATAAGAGTAATGACGGTGCTGTACGTGAGGTAGTACTTGGAGACATGGGGATCACCATCAAAGCCGAGAGTAATGGGGATATTGTCATTGAGGGAAAAAATATTAATGTGCGGGCTACTGGTGATGTCAAATTTGAGGGCCTAAAGTATGATTTTGCGTGAGCGGCTAATATAGTCACTCTAATTATGTTAAGGAGTAATAAAATGAACATTTATGAAGCACTAAAAGGCGTTCCAAACAAGAAACGCCTCTATTTTTTGTGGAAATTTAATCTAAATTGGGATCAAACTAAGCGACCCAAAAGCGAGCCTGAATTCCTAAAGATGGTCGGAAACAAGACGTTAAATGGGTTTCTATCATGGGAAAAAACGGAAGAATACAGGAATCTGGTAGCTATTTTGCTTAATACACGCTTCGACAGCGATCTGGAAGAAATCTACGATTCACTTTCCCATAAGGCGAAAGAGGGCGACGAAAAAAGTATTAAGTTGCTTCTGCAGATCGGCAAGGAAATTAAAGGATATGCCAAGGAAGCAGTAAGACAATTAAATCCAGAAGACGATGACGAGGATGATTTAATGTTGTAAGACAAAATGTAAGACAAATGGGTTTACTTAGTCAACCAAATTACGGTATACTATAAGCAAAAGGAGCCGTGCAACGAACACGACTCCAGCAGCAATAGCCGCTTTTAAGGGCGGACGGCATTAAGAAAAGATAATGCTTATTAAGAAATAAGACCGAAACCTTTTCTCAGGAGGGGCGGTCTATTTCTTTTGGTTAAGGATCGCTAAAACAATTGTAACTATCAGCGTCAGTAACGCGATAATTAGCGAACTGAAACCGATCATAATTGTTAAAGCGTCTTTAACTTCCACAGGCATCACCTCCCTTCCGGGAGATTAGCCGACCGCCCTTGTAGCCAATCTATTGCTTGTACAATTATACCATATATTATAGATGAGTGGCGCTTCCCGTCACTCTTTTTTTGTGTTTTATCTTTACGAAAGGATAATGTAAATGGCGTTAACCAAAAGGCAAAAAATTGATAAGATCATGAGTTCGTTTCCTCTATTTTGTAAAAATTTTATAAAAATAGTAAATAATGATGGCGAGCTTGTACCATTTGTATTAAATGACCAGCAACAATATTTTATTGACAATGCAGGCAAATATAATTTGATACTAAAGCCAAGACAGTTGGGATTTACAACGGTTTCGCTGGCCTATTGTCTGTGGATGGCTATCACAAATCCAAACACAAATTATCTTATCGTATCCTATAAAGGTGATAGCGCAAAAGACTTGTTCGCGAAACTCAAGCGAATGAATCAGTATCTGCCGAGAGACAAATATCATGTATTTCCCAGAACAGGCAAAGATAATCGGGATGAGTTGGTGTTGAGCAATGGTAGTACAATCCGCAGCACAACAACGGGTAATAAAGACTTAGGTCGAGGAATGAGTCTAATGTATGTGCTCCTGTCTGAGGCGGCTTTCTATAGCGATTTAAACGAGGTTTTACTTGCATTGGAGCCAGCACTACAGAAGACGGAAAAAAGCAAAATTGTATTGGAATCCACGGCAAATGGGTTTAATCACTTTCAACAGCTATATGATCGGGCAACAAAAGGATTGAGTAAGTACAAAGCGTTCTTCTTCCCCTTTTACTCCACCGCGTACGAAAAGCAATTCGCTTTTGATATAAAGGAAGCGGTAAACTGGTATAGATCCACAAACAAAGGACAACGGCTAAGTGCAAAAGATCTAAGCCCTGAACAGAAGCAACTACATGATGCTGGATGTTCCCTCAATATGCTCATGTGGCGCGAATACATATTGCAAGATAAGGACAAAAATCAGTTTTATCAGGAGTATCCCGCTACAGATATTCAGGCATTTGTCAATACCGGTAGATCAATATTTGATCAAACCAGAATAACAGATGCTATACATTATGTACTTCCCCCGATCACCAAAGAAGAAATCCTAAAACATGAGAGTTTCCCTGACATTTTGAAACAATACATAGGAAAAGGACTGGAAATATATCATTTACCTAAACCGAAACAACGTATGTTTGCAGGGGTTGACGTTGCATCAGGTAGCGGTAATGACTATTCGACGGTTAGCGTTTTTGGTGCGGATGGTCAGCAATATGCATCATTTTGCCGGAATGATATCCCTGTATATAAGTTTGCTGAGATAGTCCGAGCAATTGGGCTGTTTTTTAATTATGCCTTTTTGGTCATTGAGCGTAATGGATTTGGGACAAGTGTGTTGGAGCGTTTGAGAGAAGGAGAAATTCCATACCTTAACCTATTCAAACACCGTCATTTTGATAAAGGTAAGACAAGGCTGCAACTTGGATGGAGTAGTAACGCGGTGACAAAAAATAAAGCGGTAACAGATGCCAAAGAGATGTTTGAGTGTCAATTAGTACAAGTTAATTGTAGAGAGACACTAAAACAGATGCAGACTTTTGTAGATAAAGACGGGAAAGCAGAAAATAAATCCCGTACCCAACATGACGATTTAGTCATTTCGCTCATGTTAGCGATCCAAGGGATAAAAGCGAATAAATACTATGTCGAGGTGGTTTGATGAGTAAAGATTATTGGTTTTTGGAGGAAGTCAATAGAGTTGACAATCAGCAGAGGGTAAATGAGATATTAGACATAAAAGAGTATCTAACGGATACCATCACAAAATCTTAAATAAACCTAACTACAATTACAATGGTAAGGTGTACGAGCCTCGTAAAATTGTTTTGCAGTATGCCAAGACCATCCTTAATTTCAGTGTTGGCTATGTGATAGCTAATCCTATTACTCTAACAGGTGATAAAGTTGTAACTGATGCAATCAAACGAATATACAAGCGTGGTAAGTATAATCAGATTGACTACGATATTTTAGATAAGATGACAAAATACGGATTTGTAGCCGAATATGTCTATATAGATAACGGGCAAATCAAATCAAAGCTACTTGATCCTGCTTGTTGCTATCCAGTGTATAATCATCGTGGGGAGTATACAACGCTAATCGAGCATTATTGTGTAGATTATGTGAGCTATTATAATCTGTACTATCCCGACAAACTAGAAAGGTATAGCGATGAAGGCGGCGACATAAGACAGATCGGAAATTTTGATAATCTTGCTGGCTTGCCTATTATCTACTGTAACCAAAGCGAGATAGGATATCTGGGACGATCTGATCTACTAGATATTTTGCCGATCCTTGACAATATGGAGGACTTACTAAGTAAGGCAATGGATAGCTATTATCATTATATAACAGGGATTCCGGTATTGCGTGGTCAACAGCTTAAAGGTGATGGGATACCTAAGGATATTGTAGGCGGTGGAATAGTCCTAGATGATAATGCAGACTTCTTTTTTGCGCAAAACAAATTTGATCATCAAGCCTTTGAGACGTTGTATAAGACGCTAACCAGTGCGCTGTTAGATATTGCGCATGTACCAGCAATCAGTATGAGTAAAACAGATGTAAGTAACCTAAGTGAGGTTTCAATACGACTATTATTCTCATTGGCAGATATGAAAGGTGCTTTAAATAGTAAGTTTTTATGTGAAGGCATTGAACAGAGATTTGATAAGTTTAGAGCATTACTTGCTAGTATGGGGACAAAGTTTACTGACGAGCAATATGATACATTGGGTATTGTATTCCAGTTTGCTAGACCGTCGAACGACAAGGAGATTGTCGAAAACCTGAAAACACTATACGAGATGGCCGGCATTAGCCTAGAAACACTGCTAGAGTATAATCCATATGTAACGGATGTACAAGGGGAACTAGATAAGATAACGGGAAACGGTAATCATGTAGAGGAACAATTATAATATTTGCATTTATTTATATAATTTAACCAATAAAGGTATATAGCTAAATTTTGCGCGCCTGTTACTATAAAGATTTAGTACCTGGTACTAATGATAAAAAACAGGCGTAAAGCCTAAAAAACGTTCAAATTTTATATATTATTTGTAATTTTATGGTATTCCAGCTTATTTTTCTGTTGCTTTGTGCTATCTACTATATAAGGTTTGTTGTGTGGTACATAGAACACAGTCTAATGTAGTTAGTGGTCAGATTTCCTAGTATATAATGGTAATTTGGCTGATTTGGTTGCTAATTTGTACTATTTGTATGATTGGAGTATCAAATTGGGCCGGAAGGACAGTAGGCGATACCCCAAATTTGACATGAGGGCCGGTAGCATATGAAATTACACATGAACGAAAAATAAAAAAATCTCATGCTCTTATGGTAATATTAGTATGTAATTAAATTTTGGCTTTAATTACTGAAAATATATAAGTAAGTACCCCAACCGATGGGGAATGAAGGCGGTCATTTTTATATGAAATTTATCAATAAAATTTCAAGTTATTTATTTATTGTATTCTGCATAGCAGCATTTGGGTTGTTTATTTATCCGGGGCTTTATAAATATGATAAATTACAGCAGAAGTACCCTGTGAAAATAAACAGGATTACTGGCGAGACGCAGGTATTATTTAATGATGGATGGAGAAAAATGGACGGATACGATGGTGCCGTTCAAGCAATGGAGCATTATAAGCGGGAAATTGAACAGATGATTTCGGATCAAAATGATCGCATTACAAGTAGTGTTTTGGCCGAAGTCAAAAGCCAGCTAGAAATCATAAAACAAGACATATCGAATCAAACAACCAGCGAAACGTCTGTGTTTGAAAATGTTAGGAACCGGAATGAAGTCTCAGATGAAGAAAACACAAAAAGTCAAGGTAAAGAGTATTTTACACAAGGTGATACTACAACTCGTGTCAAAGAAGTCATGGGGACTCCAACAGGAATCTCTGGATTCGGAGGTTATGAGACCTGGTTCTATGACTCATCAATGGTAAATTTTGAAGATGGAAAAGTAACAGGGTGGCATGATTTGAGCAATAATTTATTAGT